>JANNSA010000175.1:0-7309 GCA_031402115.1 Hyphomicrobiaceae bacterium
CCCGGTCGCCCACATCTGGTTCCTGAAGTCACTGCCGTCGCGCATCGGCCTGCTGCTCGACATGAGCTTGAAGGACCTGGAACGCGTTCTCTACTTCGAGAACTACATCGTGCTGGAGCCGGGGGTCACGACCTTCACGGCCGGCGATCTGCTGAGCGAGCAGGAGTATTTGGCGGCGCAGGACGAGTTTGGCGAGGACAGCTTCACGGCCGGCATCGGCGCTGAGGCGATCCGCGAGCTGCTGATCGGCCTCGACCTGCCGAAGCTCCGCGATGAGATCCGCCAGGAGATTGCCGAGTCGACCACTGAGCTGAAGCCAAAGAAGCTGGCCAAGCGCATGAAGCTGATCGAGAGCTTCATGGAATCCGGCAACAAGCCGGAATGGATGATCCTGACGCAAGTGCCGGTGATTCCGCCGGAGCTGCGCCCGCTGGTGCCGCTCGATGGCGGCCGCTTCGCCACGTCGGACCTCAACGACCTGTACCGTCGCGTTATCAATCGCAACAACCGCCTGAAGCGGCTGATGGAGCTGCGCGCGCCCGATATCATCATCCGCAACGAAAAACGGATGCTGCAGGAGGCTGTCGACGCGCTGTTCGATAACGGCCGCCGTGGCCGTGTCATCACTGGCGCCAACAAGCGCCCTTTGAAGTCGCTTTCCGACATGCTGAAGGGCAAGCAGGGCCGCTTCCGGCAGAACTTGCTCGGCAAGCGCGTTGACTATTCCGGCCGCTCGGTGATCGTCGTCGGTCCCGAGTTGAAGCTGCACCAGTGCGGCCTGCCGAAGAAGATGGCGCTGGAGCTGTTCAAGCCGTTCATCTATGCGCGCCTCGACGCCAAGGGCCTGGCCGCTACGGTCAAGCAGGCCAAAAAGCTAGTCGAAAAGGAGAAGCCGGAAGTCTGGGATATCCTCGACGAGGTGATCCGCGAACATCCGGTGCTGCTCAACCGCGCCCCGACGCTGCATCGCCTCGGCATCCAGGCGTTTGAGCCGGTGCTGATCGAGGGCAAGGCGATCCAGCTGCATCCGCTGGTCTGCTCAGCCTTCAACGCCGACTTCGACGGCGACCAGATGGCCGTGCACGTCCCGCTGTCGCTCGAAGCGCAGCTGGAAGCGCGCGTGCTGATGATGTCGACCAATAACATCCTGCATCCCGCCAACGGCTTGCCGATCATCGTGCCGTCGCAGGATATCGTGCTGGGGCTGTATTACCTCTCGATCATCATGGATGGCGAGCCCGGCGAAGGCATGCTGCTCGGCTCCCTGTCCGAGGTGCGCCATGCGCTTGCTGCCAAGTGCGTAACGCTGCACGCTAAGGTCAAGGGCCGCGTCCAGTTGCTGGACGACAAGGGCCAGGCTTACACCAAGGTTTATGAGACGACGCCGGGCCGCATGCTCTTGGGCGAAGTGTTGCCGCGTCTGGCAGGCGTCAAGTTCGATCTGGTCAACCAGCTGCTGACCAAGAAGACCATCTCCAAGCTGATCGACGCAGTCTATCGCGACTGCGGCCAGAAGGAGACGGTGATCTTCTGCGACAAAGTGATGGCGCTCGGATACAGCCACGCTTGCTGGGCCGGTATCTCGTTCGGCAAGGACGACATGGTCATTCCTTCGACCAAGGAGAAGATCGTCGAGGAAACGCGCGAACTGGCGCGTGAGTTCGAGCAGCAGTTCAATGACGGCCTGATCACCCAGGGCGAGAAGTATAACAAGGTGGTTGACGCCTGGGCACGCTGCACCGACCGCGTTGCCAAGGAGATGATGGACCGTATTTCGGCGGTGCATCGCGACAAGAAGAATGGCCGCCAGTTGCCGATCAACTCGATCTATATGATGAGTCATTCGGGCGCGCGCGGCTCGCCGGCCCAGATGAAGCAGCTGGCTGGCATGCGCGGCCTGATGGCCAAGCCGTCGGGCGAGATCATCGAGACGCCGATCATTTCGAACTTCAAGGAAGGTCTGTCGGTTCTCGAATACTTCAACTCGACGCACGGTGCCCGTAAGGGTCTGGCCGATACCGCCCTGAAGACCGCCAACTCCGGCTACCTGACGCGGCGTCTGGTCGACGTCGCCCAGGACGCCATCATCAGCGAAGATGATTGCGGCACCGATGGCGGCATTCAAACCGCCGCCGTCATCAGCGCCGGTGAAGTGCTGGTGTCGCTCGGCGACCGTGTGCTCGGCCGCACCATGGCCGACGACGTCATGGACCCCGGCACCGGTAAGGTGCTGATCAAGGCCGGCACGCTGATCGACGAGGACCTGCGCGACAAGATCGAGAATGCGGCGGTGCAGGCGATCCGCATCCGCTCGGTGTTGACCTGCGAGACCAAGTCGGGTGTCTGCGCCAAGTGCTATGGCCGCGATCTGGCGCGTGGTGCTCCGGTCAACATGGGCGAGGCCGTCGGCGTCATCGCCGCGCAGTCGATCGGCGAACCGGGCACGCAGCTGACGATGCGCACGTTCCACATCGGCGGCACGGCGCAGGTCGTCGACCAATCGTTCGTGGAATCGACGTTCGACGGCAAAGTGACGTTCAAGAACCCGAACACCGTGCGCAATGCCGACAAGCAATTGCTCGCGCTCGGCCGCAACATGACGATCGTGATCGTCGACGACGAGGGCCGCGAGCGCGCGACGCACAAGATCGTGCACGGCACCAACTTGAAGGTGGAAGAGGGCGACAAGGTCAAGCGCGGTACGCGTTTGGCAGAGTGGGACCCGTATACCCGCCCGATCATTACGGAAACCGATGGCATCGCCGAATACGAGGACATGCTCGATGGCGTCTCGGTCAACGAGCAGTATGACGAATCGACCGGTATCACCAACCGCGTCATCGTTGACTGGCGCTCGAATCCGCGCGGCGGCGATCTGAAGCCGGGCTTGGTCGTGAAGAACGGCAAGGGCCAGGTGATCAAGCTGAAGCGCGGCGGCGACGCCCGTTACCTGCTGTCGGTCGACGCCATTCTGTCGGTTGATCCCGGCACTGAGGTGAAGGCCGGCGACGTGCTGGCGCGTATCCCGCTGGAGAGCGCCAAGACGCGTGACATCACCGGCGGTCTGCCGCGTGTCGCCGAACTGTTCGAGGCGCGCCGGCCGAAGGACCACGCCATCATTGCCGAGATCTCGGGCACGGTGGAGTTTGGCAAGGACTACAAGAACAAGCGCCGCATCTACATCCGGCCCGACGAGGAGAATCTCGAACCGGCCGAGTACATGATTGCCAAGGGCAAGCACATTGCCGTGCAGGAAGGCGACCGCATCGAGAAGGGCGAATACCTGCTCGATGGCAATCCGGCGCCGCACGACATCCTGGCGATCAAGGGCGTGGAAGAGTTGGCTTCGTTCCTGGTCAACGAAATCCAGGAAGTCTACCGGCTGCAGGGCGTGACCATCAACGACAAGCACATTGAGGTCATTGTCCGGCAGATGCTGCAGAAGGTCGAAGTTACCGATCCGGGCGACAGCGATATGCTGAAGAACGAGCAGATCGACAAGGTCGAGTTCGACGAGATGAACGTTGTGCTGCAGAAGGCGGGCGGCCGTCCGGCATTGGCGGTGCCGGTGCTGCTTGGCATCACCAAGGCGTCGTTGCAGACCCGCAGCTTTATTTCGGCAGCGTCGTTCCAGGAAACCACGCGCGTGCTGACGGAAGCCGCAGTGGCAGGCAAGATCGACACGCTCGAAGGCCTGAAGGAAAACGTCATCGTCGGCCGCCTGATCCCGGCCGGCACCGGTGGCTCGCTGCGCCGCCTGAAGAAAGTCGCCACCAAGCGCGACGAACTCATCGTCAAAGAGCGCGAGCGCCTCGCCGAAGAGAAGCGCCTGCAAGCTCCGATCGCCTTGCTGCAGGAGCCTGCGGTTCCAGCGGCGGAGTAGGCTTGCCAACCACTTCCCGTTCAGCACGGGAAGTGGTTCTCACCCGAGTGGAACATGAGGGAGCTTGCGGCCGATTGCGCTGCCAGCCGCGCAAGGCGGAATAGGCCGGCTCGGCCGTATTCCACCGTCCACGGGCGCCACACAGCGATGATCCGGCGGATAGCCCTCACGCCGGCGTGCGCCGTGAATGCCGGAATACGGCCAGGGGCCTATTCCGCTCGACGCGTACTACTCATTGGCGGTCGCCGAGAGCTTCAGTTTCTCGCCGATGCTGGCGGGGTCAAGCATATCACTGGCGCCGAAGCCACGCGGGGCGTTGGCAGAGAACTTCAGCGATTTTGGGCTGGCGATGAACTTGGCGAGCGCCTCGGCGACTTTCTTGGATTCATCGGAATTGCCGAGCATGGCGGGCAGGCCCACCGAAACGGCGGTGATCAGGTTGCTCTTCAGTTCATCCGGCGTCATGCCTTGTTCCTTGGCTGAGGCGGCGAACGAAGCTTCCATCAGGCCTGAGTTCTTGACGTCGACTTCCAGCGCCTTGAACGTTGCCGAGAACAGCGCCACCTGCTGAAGCATGGGATCGCCGACGAACAAGTCCTTACTGATGTTGCCGAGCGCCCCCTTGGCTGACAGGCTACCGAGCTGGCCGGCATCGACCGACAGCGCGTCGATGGTCAGGTCCTGGGTTGTCTCGTCCCAGCCGGCCGCCAACTTGGACGAAAGGTTTAGCGTGTCTATGCCCAGCGCCTTCAAGTCTGCGGCTGGCGGCGAACCGGGCGGCAGAGTCAGCGCCAACTTGTCGAGCGTCATGGCAACCTTGGTCGGGATTGCCATCAACCAGTTGGAAGTCTGCAGGTCGAATGTGCCGATCGACAGCTTGGTGCTGCCGGCAGGCGCCACCGGTTGTGCTGCGGCATCGACAGCGACCGGCGACGGCACATCGACATCAAGACCGGTCATTGTGAACTGACCAATGGAAGGCACGAAAGCCCGGGGATCGACACCGGCCAGAGGGCTTTCCTCGGGCTTGGCCGGATCGCCAAACCCCTTCTCGCTCATCAGCTGGAACAGTTTCAGGAACGCCTGAAAGTTCAAATCCTTGAGCTTGATTGTTGCGAGTTTGATCGAGCCCTGGTCGAGCGCAGTCGTCAGGCCCTCCATCGACATCTCGCCGATCCGGGCCTTGGCAAAGTCACGCATGCCGATGCGGGCAATACTGAAACTCTGCGGCTTGGGTCCCGCTTTGATCGCGATCTTGACGTCATTCATTTGCGTGTCGCTGAACGCGAAGTCGTTGTAGACGCCCGCCACCAAGGCCATGAACGGCTTCATCTGTTCGGGGTTCGGTGGCGTCGTTGGCTCCGCGCCGGCTGCCGGCAGTTTCGGCAACTTGCTGAGCGCCTCCAGCAGCGGCACCGCCATCGGCCGGCCCTGGAAGCCGCTGCCCGAAACCTTGCCTATGCTGATCTCGTAAAGCGGCGAACTGATCGTGTAGCTCTCCGCCTCGTACGTGCCATAAAGGGTCGTCAGCGGCTGGTCGGGTCCCGACTGCTTCTCGATCACAACGCGCGCCAGCGTCGTCATATCGAAGTCTTTGAGCGTCATCCGGCCCATGCGGCCTTCCATCTTCGTCAGTGGCTCTTCGGATAGACCCGGCGAAGTGGTGGTCATTTCACGGGTTGTTGTGCTGGCGACCTTGCCCTTGCTGATGCCTTCCATGACGAAATCGCGGTAGACACCCGTGGCAGCGACGCCCGCGAACTCTTGCGTCATCGATAATTCCGGAATGCTGATCCTGGTGGCGTCAAAGCGCGCCAAGGTGCCGATGACATCCGCTGTCTTGCCCGTCAGTAGCGCCGTCAGTTCCTCGGCGCTTAGTGAGCTGCCCTGCACATCGATGCGCTTGATCGCATAAGTCTGGTAGCCGGCATTGATGCTGAGGTTTTCCAGCACGACATCGGCGGCGCTGGCGACGGAGAGCGGCGTGATCGTGGATAGCGCCACCGTCATGAGCAACGCAAAGGTGCGCACACGGCCGAACTGCGTCATCCAGAGCCGCTGGCTCGTCCCAATAACCATCACGTCTGCTCTCCCCTGAATGCTTGCGACGGCTTGAGCCCGTGTGGTGCACGATAAACGGGACGGCCACTATACCAAGCAACCTTGGCCGCAGTTACGCCATGCATTGCGGCGGCGCCGGACAATCTCACGATCATGGCCAACGGAACATGAAATAGCGCTTCTTGTTGTCCAAGCCGGGTATGTCGATCATCTCGGCGCCCGGCGGCACGATTTCCTGGTCGCATGCAAACACCGTGCCCCTGGCCATGTGCGGCGGCAGTGCCTTCTCCAACACTTGCACCATGTGCCGGCCATGCGCCGTGGTACCGTCGCCAACATCGGCGTGCACCAGCGCGATCTGGCCGGAGAAACGTTGCAAGGCCACCGGCAGGGTATCCTCGATTTGGCCAAGATAGGTGTGCGCCGCATCGGGGCGGCTGTCCGGATGTGACCCGATCGCCCGGTCGAACACGTAGATCTCGCGATCCGGCAGGTGCTCGCGCAGATGGCTGAAGGTACGGCCATTGCCGAGCCCAAGTTCGAACACCACGCCGGACACCGGTTTGATCAACTCAAAGGCGTGACCAAGGCACAAGTGCTGCGCGGTCAGTCGGCCTATCATGGAATCAAGACGGGACATGAGGGGTCCTCCAGGATGATGCGACAGTGCAAGTTTCGTAGGGCGGAATCGGCCCTTTGACCGAATTCCGCCCTACGACTTCCTACGATTTCCAGCGACGGCTAATGATACGGGTCGGCGGCGTCGCGCAGGCCGTCGCCGAAGAAGTTGAAGGCGAGCGTGGTGATGACGACCGGCAGCATCGGCAGCAACAACCACGGATACAGCGCCACCGCCTCGATGTTCTTGGCCTCCGTCAGCAGCACGCCCCAACTGGTGACCGGCGGGCGCAAGCCCAGGCCGAGGAAACTCAGCGCTGTCTCGCCGAGGATCATCGCCGGGATGGCCAGCGTCGCCGAGGCGATCAGATGGCTCATGAAGTTCGGCAGCAGGTGCCGGCCGATGATGTGCGCTGGTTTCGCACCCATCAATTGTGACGCCACCACATAGTCCTCGTGCCGCAATGACAGCAGCTTGGACCGCACGGCGCGCGCCAGGCTCGGCCATTCCAGCAGCCCAAGAATGATGGTGATGCCGAAATAGATCAGCAGCGGCGACCAGTTGGCCGGCAGGATGGCGGCCAGCGCCAGCCACAAGGGCAGTTCCGGGATCGACCGCAGAATTTCGATGACGCGCTGAATGACATTGTCGACCCAGCCGCCGAAGAAGCCGGCGATGCCACCAATAGTGATGCCGAGCACGAACGATACCAGGATGCCAATCAGGCCAATGGTGAGGGAGACGCG
>JANNSA010000176.1:0-2049 GCA_031402115.1 Hyphomicrobiaceae bacterium
TGCGCGATGTTGTCGGCGAACAAGCGCTGGTAGTACTCCACCAGCGCGGTGCGCGTTTCCGGAATCGACCACAGCGCCAGGCGCTGAGCCAAGGGGGCGGCCAGGGACGTCCATGGCGCTGGCGGCGGTGATATCGAGGGCTCGCCCGGCAGCGCATTGATCACCCAGTCGCCGTGCGCCGCCGGGCCCAGCATCACGTCATGGCCAGGGTTCGGCGACCCTCATGCCGATGGCAGCGCCCACCTGGCCGGTTCCCACGATCTCCTCGGGGCGGCCGGAAAACTCAGGGCGCCGCCACGACAGAGCACTGCCGCATCGGCCACACGACGAGTTGCAACGGAGCGCCGGAGAGCCCGCTGGGCGCAATATAGCGCCGGGAGATCAGCAGGCTCGCGCTTCCCGGGTCCAGCGAGGTGACGACAAGCGAAGCATCGAGTTTCTGCCGCACCGCAGCTGCCGTGAGCTTTACGCGGCATTGATTGAGCCCGAAAGCCAGCGCGTCGGTATCGCTCGCCGCGGCGCCCTGCTGCGCCAGCTTCGCCGTGACGCAGGTCTCGAGGTCCGCCAGAACCGGGAGCACGCCGTCCATCGTCCCCGCCGCCGCGACGGTAAACATCCCCGCGGCATCGCCATTGAGCGTCGCGGGCAATTGCGCCACCCCGTCCGCCTCCGTCACCGTCAGCGTCGCCCCGCTCAACTGCAGCTTGAGCTCGGCATAGATCTCCGTTGCCGGGCAGTTGATCGCGATTTCCGCGGCGCGCGCTGCCGCCGGCAGCAGGCCGGCTACCGCCATGGCGACGACCGCCACACCGGTGCGCCAGCCGAACTGCGCACGCTTCCGCATCAATCTACCACACATCTCAGGCGCTTCTTCGTGGCCCATGTCGCACTGCTGCTCCGGTTATCCAGATCATAGGTGCCGGAATACAACCGCTCGATCCCCGCATCGCTGAAGAACGCCATCGATTCGCTCTATGCTCCCTGGGTGCGCAAGCCCTTTGCGGTGTTCGGCTACGGCTCGATGGGGGGGGCCTTTGCGATCCAGCATTTGCGCAACGTCGGCGTCGCGGTGCAGATGGTGCCGGTTTCCAGCATGATCATGCTGGGCGGCGCCGATTTCTTCCGGGTCGGCCCCTGGGGCAAAGAGCCGATCGAGAACGCCGATGCAGCACTGATCCCGGCAGCAAAAGGCGCGTTGGATGATCTGGTCTGGTGGGCGAATACCACGATGGCCGCAAAGGCGATGGCGCCGGCCAAGGCGGCCTGATCTCAGCCAAGTGCCTCCATGCAATCGGAGTGGTCACCCCTTGGCAGCGGATCACCGCCAAAGGGGTGGCCATTTGCGTCACAGGTCGCGAAACAGACGTCGGCCTTGAAGAGGATCACGTTCGGGCACCTTCGCAAGGCGCGTTACTGCGCACCATTCCCGCACGGCCACGATGCCCCGAGGCGCACCCTACTTCATCGCCATGCTCGCCGCACTCTCCGGCAGTTCCTCGTTGAAGCAGCGCTGGTAGAACTCGGCCACCGTCTGCCGCTCCAGCTCGTCGCATTTGTTGAGGAATGTCAGCCGGAAGGCGTAGCCCACGTTGCGGAAAATCTCGGCGTTCTGCGCCCAGTTCAGCACCGTCCGGGGCGACATCACGGTGGACAGGTCGCCGTTCATGAAGGCGGTCCGCGTCAGGTCGGCGACGGTCACCATCTGGCCGATGGTCTTGCGGCCCTTTTCGGTGTTGTAATGCGGCGACTTGGCCAGAACGATCGCCGCCTCGGCGTCGTGGCTCAGGTAGTTCAGCGTCGCCACCAGCGACCAGCGGTCCATCTGCGCCTGGTTGATCTGCTGCACCCCGTGATACAGGCCGGTGGTGTCACCAAGCCCCACCGTGTTCGAGGTCGCGAACAGCCGAAATGACGGGTGCGGGGTGATGATCTCGTTCTGGTCGAGAAGCGTCAGCTTGCCGTCATGCTCCAGCACGCGCTGGATCACGAACATCACGTCCGGGCGGCCGGCGTCATATTCGTCGAACACGATGGCGACGGCGTTGCGCA
>JANNSA010000177.1:0-5376 GCA_031402115.1 Hyphomicrobiaceae bacterium
AACACCGAGACATAGGCAAGGCCAGTCCACGCGGGCCAGCCGACGGAGGCAAATGAGGAAGGAAGCGTGGCGAACATCATGAGGGCCATGACGGGAAGCGAAAGAACCAGCGCCCATGAGATGACCTGCCAGCCGCCGAGCGTGCGCGATAGTTTCGCTCCCTCGGCATAGCCGAGCCCGCACACTATGATGGCGGCGAGCATCAGCGTATCACCGATCAGCGAAGCGGCTAGGTCCTGGGCGAGCGCAAAACCCGCAACGAGCGCACTGCCCAGTCCAGAAAACAGCCAAAAGGTCGACCGCGGTCGGTCGCCGCCGCGCAGGACGCCGAAGATCGCCGTCGCCAGCGGCAGCAGTCCAACGAAGACGATGGAATGCGCCGCGGTGATGTGGCGTAAGGCGAGCGCCGTCAAAAGTGGAAAGCCGACGACCACGCCCAACGCGACGATGGCGAGTGGGATCATATCGACGCGCGCTGGACGCTTCTCCTTGAAGGCAAGCAGCATGCACGCGCCCAGGAGACCTGCGATCGCAGCCCGTGCGACGGTCAGGAAGACCGGATCGAATTGCAGGACGGCCACGCGCGTCGCAGGGAGCGAGCCGCTAAAGATCAGCACTCCCAACAACCCGTTGACCAATCCACTCGACGTCCTGTCCATGCGCTGCATCCCCCACTTTGCGCCGGACTATCGAGTAGAATCTCTGGCACTTCCAGAGACAGTGCAGTACAGTTTCGTAGAACTGTTATGGATGCACTTTCAATACAGATGAGTGGATGTCGACAATAATCAAGCAGGGCGGGACACGTGTCGCGGCTGTCATAGCAGCCGTTCGCGGGCGCATTGCGGCCCGAAATCTGACGCCAGGCGACAAGTTGCCATCGGTCAGGGCGTCGGCCGTGGCGATGCAGGTCTCGATCTCGACCGTGGTGGAAGCCTATGAGCGTCTTGCGGGTGAAGGAGTTATTCAGTCTCGTCCCGGTTCGGGGTTCTACGTTGCGGGACAACTTGCGCCATTGTCGTTGGCCGGGATCGGGCCAAGGCTCGACCGGGCTGTTGATCCGCTATGGGTCTCGCGCCAATCGCTGGAAACGGGTGATACAGTTTTAAAGCCGGGCTGCGGCTGGCTTCCGGAGTCATGGCTGCCGCAGGCGGGACTGCGTCGGGCACTACGGTCGCTCGCACGCGCCGAAGACGCAACGCTCGCTGAGTATGGAACGCCGCTGGGTCTGCCGGCGCTGCGTCAGCTGCTGACGCGGCGCATGGGCGAGCGCGGCGTCAATGCGCCGCCCGAGCAGATCATGCTGATGGAATCGGGCACGCAGGCAATCGATCTGTTGTGCCGTTTTCTGATCGAGCCCGGCGATACCGTTCTAGTCGACGATCCCTGCTATTTCAATTTTCACGCCCTGCTGCGCGCACATCGAGCGAAGGTCATTGCTGTGCCCTATACTCCGGCGGGGCCGGATATCGCATGGTTCGCGCGAGCGCTTGGTGAGCATAAGCCGCGCCTCTACATCACCAATTCCGGGCTTCACAATCCGACCGGCGCTACGCTGTCGCCAGCTTTTGCGCATCAAGTTTTGAAGCTCGCCGATCAGGCTGCCATGACAATTATCGAGGACGACATCTTTGCGGATTTCGAGCACACACCGGCTCCGAGGCTGGCGGCATTCGATGGCCTCAACCGGGTGGTGCTGATCGGCAGCTTCTCGAAGACATTGTCGGCGTCGGCGCGGTGCGGTTTCATCGCTGCACGACAAGATTGGATCGAGGGTTTGATCGACCTCAAGATTGCAACTTCGTTCGGCGGCAACCGTCTTGCCGCGCAGCTGGTCTTCGAGATCCTTCGCGATGGCAGCTATCGCAAGCATATGGAACGGCTGCGTTCGCGATTAGGGCATGCCATGACCGACGTGAGTACCCGGCTGAAAGCCGTTGGTATCAAGCCTTGGCTTGAGCCCCAGGGCGGCATGTTTTTGTGGTGCAGATTGCCCGCCGGCATCGATGCGGCCGATATCGCTCAGGAGGCGCTTGTCGAAAACATCGTGCTCGCACCCGGCAATGTCTTCAGTCTATCAAAATCCGCTCAGACCTTCATGCGGTTCAATGTTTCTCAATGTGCGAACGAGAGAGTGTTCGAGTTTATGCGCGTTGCAATTCGACGGCACGAGGAGGCAGAATAGTCGCGTGATGGCCGCGTGAGATTACAGTGGCCTGCGGCAGGGGAACGGACGAAAAGTGGAAGTTATCATCTTGATATCAAACTTTGGTGCGCCAGCTTTGCAAGGTGCTAAACTAGGCCGATGTCTGGCCTCTTGAACTGTTGCATCGGCTCGCCATCGAGGCCCGGCTCTTGCGGCGGCAAGGGCGGAAACTCGTGCTGGCAACTGCTGGACGTCGGGCGCTGGCGTCGAACGGCACCGGCAAATTGTTGTCGAAGCTGCTTGAGATCGTGTTCTGGCGCATCAATCTAGGGTACTGGGACGGCTACTCGGTCCCGACCTGGCCGCAGAGCGACATGGGTGTGATCTTGTGGTGCCTGTCGCATACCGCCTCGTCTTGGGAAACGCCCGACCGGCTCACACGGCTCACCACGATACCGGTGAACGGCGTCCTCGATGCAGTGGATGATTTCGCAGGCAAAGCCTTCGAGCTTCGCATTCTGCGATTTCTCACCTTCTTCGGTTTGCTTGAAGCGCAGCAGGACCCCGCCTCAACTGATCGGTTCCTGCCGCAGCGTCTCTACCGTAAGACCGCCCTATTCGATCGCGTGCTGTCGTTCGACGTGGAGCTCGAGCCGGTCTCCGGTACTGTTCACTGAGAAAATTTCCTGACGTTTTTTCCGTTCAGTTATCGCAGAATTTATTGGCCATGGCGTTTTCGTCAGGGCCAGATGCCGCCGCGTGGTTCACGGTCGTGTTCAGCTTCACATATTGAACGTGGTGCACTCCGAAAGGTTGACGCTTGCCGCCGGCAACGGGCGCGGCGCAACGGATGGCGAACACGAACTGGACCGAGAGGAGGTGGGAAAGGATCAACCGTCACGCGCGTAAGCTCGATCGCAATAGCTCTTCCACCTGCAAATTAAGCTGGTTGGACGGCCGTGGTCGAAATCAAGTTGTTATCTTGCACTTTGCGATTTGGCGATTTTGGTCCCCCGCACTGCGCTCCCCGCTTCATACCAGTCCCTCGTCGCATTGACGATCTTCACGACGGACAGCATCACCGGAACTTCGATGAGAACGCCGACAACGGTTGCAAGTGCGGCGCCGGAATCGAAACCGAACAGACTGATGGCGGCAGCAACTGCCAATTCGAAGAAGTTGCTGGCACCGATCAATGCCGACGGAGCGGCAACGCAATGAGCCTCGCCAGCCGCCCGATTGAGCAGGTACGCCAGCCCCGAATTGAAGTACACCTGGATCAGGATCGGCACCGCCAGCATGGCGATGATAAGCGGCTGGGCAAGTATCTGTCTGCCCTGGAACCCAAACAGCAGGACCAGCGTCGAGAGAAGCGCCACAAGCGACAGTGGTTGCAGCCGCCGAAGCAAGCCATCGAGTTTTGCCGCACCGCCGCTCACCAAAACGCTGCGCCTGACGATCTGCGCGATGATCACCGGCACGACGATGTAAAGCACAACCGAAAGCAGCAATGTCTGCCAAGGCACCGTGATTGCGGACAACCCCAGCAGCAGACCAACGATCGGCGCAAAGGCGAACACCATGATCACATCGTTGAGCGCAACTTGGCTCAAGGTGAAATGCGGCTCGCCATCGGATAGATTGCTCCACACGAACACCATGGCGGTACAGGGCGCGGCCGCGAGCAGGATTAGGCCGGCGATGTAACTATTGATCTGGTCCGCCGGCAGATACGGCTTGAACAGCCAGCCAACAAATAGCCAACCGAGAAGCGCCATTGAGAATGGCTTTACGGCCCAGTTGATGAACAAGGTAACGCCGATGCCGCGCCAGTGCTCCTTGACCTTGGACAATGAAGCAAAATCAATCTTCACCAGCATGGGAATGATCATCAGCCAAACGAGGATCGCTACTGGCAGATTGACTTTGGCGATCTCTACCGCGCCGATCGCCTGGAACACTCCAGGGAAGAGTTGGCCAAGCGCAATACCAAGCACGATGCACAGGCCGACCCACACCGTTAGATAGCGTTCGAACGTCGACATGACTTCTCCGTTATTGGTGTCACTGCCAGCGCAACACCCTGTCGCCAATTCCCGCTCATGGACTTGCAGCAGAGCCCAAAGTAATAGGTCGAATCATCGCCAACGAGAGGCACGCGCACAAACATAGTGCCGATGAGACGTAAAGCACACCTGCACCCCAACGCTCGATGAGAACTCCGAATAATAGCGGCGCCGCGGCCTGGGTGATGCGCGCGGGCGCTCCAATGAGCCCAAGGCGATAGCCGTAATTCTGAGGACCGAACACGGCGAGCGGCACAGTGCCCCGAGCAATCGTCAAAATGCCATTGCCGGCACCGTGGAGTAGCGTGAATGCGCTTGAGAACAGGCCACCTCCACCGATCAGCAACAGCGCCGCTCCGATGGGATGTGTGAGTGTCGAAAGCCTTGCCGAGAGGAGTGGGTGAAAGCGACTGAGGAATCCTGCCTCCAGAATACGCGCGACAACCTGGGCCGGGCCGATCAAGGCACCCGCAGCAACGGCCTGAACCGTTGTCGCCCCGGCAGCCTCCAGGATTCTAGGAAGGTGCGCGGCCATCGCCGTCGATACGGTCCAGCCGGCGGCAAAGGCGAATGCCAGCAGCCACATAGTCCGATCCATTGCAATCTGGGGGAGTGCCGCCTTCTCGGCCGAGGCAGGCGGCTTCGCAGCTTTCGGTATGAACATCAGATTGAGCGGCAAGCCGATGACCATATGCGCGACGGCCCATGCCAAGCAGGTGTCGCGCCAGCCGAGCGCTTCAGCACCCCATGCCGTCAACGGCCAACCAATCGTACTGGCAAATCCGGCAATCAGCGTGATGCCGGTGATCGAGCCTCGCGCCGTTTCGCCATAGATTCGGCCGAGCGTCGCAAATGCCGTGTCGTATAGACCCAATCCCATTCCCATACCGAGCACGAGCCAGGCCACGGCCAGCGTCAAGGGCCCCTGCACGACTGCTAGCAGCACCAGCCCGGCCGCAAAAATGAGATTGGATACGGCAAGAACGCCGCGCCCGCCGAGGAGATCGATGGTGCGGCCGACACGCGGGCCGAGCAATCCGGATATCGCCAGCGAGATCGAGAATGCTGCAAAGATCCAGGTCGTCGAAACCCCTGTGTCGCGCGCCATCCTGTCGGCGATGATCGCCGCCAGGTAGTAGCTTGACGCCCAGGCCAGTGTTTGGG
>JANNSA010000178.1:0-10472 GCA_031402115.1 Hyphomicrobiaceae bacterium
GGCGGTGACCCAACCGGGCTGACCGGCTGCGCGCGGCACATCGTCCAGCCGCGCATAGGATAGGAACAGATGATACGCAACCATACAAAGCCCCCCGCCTGTGGCTTGTACTGATCGCCCGCGCGCCGGGTGGAAGTCAAGCGCCGGTCCGGTGGGCTGGGCCTTGATCAGCGGGGCTGTCAATTCTGCTTCACCCACCGCCGTCATCTCAGCGCCGAGGCCGGTATGACGGCAGTGGGTGTTGGCCGCCTTCGAGCTCCATGGCGGGCAGCAGCGACTTGACCGGAGCGCGCGGCTCTGGACAGTGTCGGTGGCGGCGACAGTCCGTGCAGCAGGAGGCAGGCGGGCATGGTGCATCAGGGCGCGGCGGCGGCTTACGATCCGGCCAACATCTTTGCGCGCATCCTGCGTGGCGAATTGCCGTGTCATACGATCAGGGAGGACGCCGAGACGCTGGCGTTCATGGATATCATGCCGCGCTGCGATGGGCATGCGCTGGTGATCCCCAAGGCGGCGTGCCGCAACCTGCTCGATGCGCCGCCGGCGGCGCTGGCGGCCGTGATCCGCGCGACGCAGAACATCGCGCTGGCGGCGCGGCGGGCGTTTGCGGCCGACGGGGTGCAGATCGTGCAGTACAATGAGGCGCCGGCCGGACAGGTGGTGTTTCACCTGCACTTTCATGTGCTGCCGGTGCGCGATGGCGTCGGCTTGCGCAAGCCCGGCATCATGGGCGATGCCACGCTGCTGGCGGCGCACGCCGAGCGGATCAAGGCGGCGCTCGAGAGTTAGCGCGGCTGCCGGAAACCGGGGTCAGGCACTTACGCGTCGCTGGCCCTCGCATCGAGCCATCGACCTCCAGACGAGTAAGTGCCTGACCCCGACTTTGCGCCTATTGAACCAGCATCGCGATCATCGCCACACAGAACTTGAAGAGCCCGCACCCATGTCAACCTCCGCCATCCTGAACTCCCCCGACGGCCAGCGCTTCGTCGCCGCGATCGCGCAGCAGTTCTCGTTGTCGCAAGCGCAGGCGGGCCAGGCCTTGGAAAGCCTGATGCCGGCCATCGTGGCGGGGCTGGCGCGCAATACCGCCAGCCGCGACGGGCTGGCCGGGCTGTTGAAGGCGCTTGGCTCTGGTCAGCATCAGGGGGGCGTCGATGATCCCGCGAGCCTCGCCGCCAGTGATCGCATCGCCGATGGCAACGCCATTCTCGGCCACATCCTCGGTTCGCCGCGCAAGGCCGACGAGATCGCGCAGCGCGCCGTGTCTGAGACCGGCCTGGGCGGCGCCGTGGTGCGGCAAGTGCTGCCGATGCTGGCGGTGTTCGTGATGGGTTGGCTGTTCCGCAATGGCGGCGGCATGCTCGGCAGAGTGCTCGGCAATGCGCTGGGGACGCCGGCGGGCGGCGCAGCCAGCGCTGGCTTGGGCGGCGGCGGACCCTTGTCGATGCCGCGTCTGCCCGGCAGCGGCGGCAACGGCTCGGGTGGCCTGCAATTGCCCGGCGGCATCGAGCTACCGGGTGGCAGCGGCCGGCCGACGCCCCGCTCCGGCGGTGGCCCGCTGTCAATGCCCGATCTCGACCGCATCCGGCGCAATCGCGGCGACCGCGCTCCCAGCGACAACCCCTATGGCGATCTCGGCGACATCGTCCAGGGCGGCGGTGGCGGCGCGGCGGCCGGTACCATCCGCGACATTCTCGGCGGCCTGCTCGGTTTCAAGACATCCGGCTGGCTGAGTTGGATCATCCGCTTCGTCGTGCTGCGCTACGGTTGGCAGATCCTCAGCTTCGTCGTGCGGCGGATGTTCATGCGGGTCTAGCGTCGCGCCGCCGCCGCATTGCGCGGCTAACTCGTGACGCTCCATCGGCGACCCGGGCATGAGAGCTATGGCACAGATCGTGACACCCTTCCTGACGCGGCGACGGCTGATCATCGGTGCTGGTGTGCTGATGGCCGGCAGCGTGTTTGCCGCCGGCCGGCTGTTCAGCCAAGGAGCGGCCCTGAATGCCGCCGGCCAGCTGGTGACGCCAGAACAGACCGAGGGGCCGTTCTATCCTGTCGACTGGTCGGGCGACACGGATGCCGATCTGGTGCAGGTCAACGGCGACGCGGCCCGCGCGCAAGGCATTGTCACGCACGTGCGCGGCCGCGTGCTGGGAGCCGATGGCAAGCCAGCGTCGGGCGCGCGGGTGGAAATCTGGCAGTGTGACGCCAACGGCCAGTACCGGCACCCCGATGATGACAATGCCGGCGAGGCGGATGGCCGTTTCCAAGGCCGCGGGCGCGTCACCGCCGGGGCCAACGGCGAGTATGCCTTCCGCACCATCAAGCCGGTTGCCTATCCCGGCCGCACGCCGCACATCCATTTCAAGGTCGTGACGCCAGGCGGCGAGGCACTGACGACGCAGATGTATGTGGCCGGCGACCCGCTGAACGAGCAGGACGGCGTGCTGCGCAGCATCCGCGACAGCCGCCAGCGTGCCGCCGTCCAGGTCAAGCTGGAGGCCGCCGGCAGCATTGAGGCCGCCGCCTTGATCGGCCAGTTTGACATTGTCTTGGCCTGAGCCGATCGCCCGCATTGCGGCGGCCATGCCGGGTTGCTAGACGATGGCCATGACCCGCACCCTCGGCTCGCTCGGCGAGCTTCGCGATGACTACGATCTGCTGCTCTGCGATGTCTGGGGCGTGGTGCACAACGGTGTTGCCGCGTTCCAGCCGGCGGTGGCGGCCTTGGGGCGGGCGCGGGCGGCCGGCCAGAGCGTCATCCTGGTGACCAACGCGCCACGGCCTGCTGCCTCGGTGGCACGGCAACTCGACAGCCTTGGCGTCAGCCGCGACGCCTATGACGGCATCGTCACGTCGGGAGATGTGACGCGGGGGTTGGTCGAGCGCTATGCGGGCCAGCCCGTCTATCACCTTGGCCCGGCGCGCGACGCCAGCCTGTTCGAGGGCCTCTCGGCGCAACTGACGGGACCAGACGCCGCCGTTGCGATCGTCTGCACCGGCCTGTTCGACGACGTTACCGAGACGCCTGCCAGCTACGATCTGCAACTCAGCGAGTTCGCGCATCGCCACCTGCCCTTCATCTGCGCCAATCCCGATCTGCTGGTCGAGCGCGGCAACACGCTGTGTTATTGCGCCGGTGCGTTGGCAGCGCTCTATGCCGCCAAGGGCGGGCCGGTGATCTATGCCGGCAAGCCGCATGCGCCGATCTACGAACAGGCGCTCGCCATGGTGGCAACGATCCGAGGCGGGCCGGTCGGCCGCTCGCGCGTGCTGGCAATCGGCGATGGACTTGGCACCGACATGCAAGGAGCGGGCGCATTCGGCATCGATGCGCTGTTCATCCCGAGCGGCGTCAGCGTGCCAGCCGGCGCGGCGCTGGACATCGACGCACTGTTTGCTGGCATGACGATGCGGCCGGTAGCGCTGCAACCGCAGCTGGCATGGCCATGACGCGGCCAAGCGGTCTGACCCCGTCGCGCGCGCGGCTGGACGTGGCGCTGACCCAGCTCGGGCTGGTTGCGACGCGCTCGCGGGCCCGCGACCTGATCACGCGCGGTCTGGTCCAGATTGACGGTCAGCCGCAACTCAAAGCCGGCGCACTCGTTGCTGGCGGCGCGGCCGTGACGATCACCGGCGACGCTGCCGCTGATGTGTCACGCGGCGCCACCAAATTGCGCGCGGCGCTCGAACACTTCCAGGTGCCAGTCGCAGGTCGCGTCGCGCTCGACCTCGGTGCGTCTACCGGGGGCTTCACCGAAGCCTTGTTGCAGGCGGGCGCGCGGCACGTCTACGCCGTCGACGTTGGTCACGCGCAGTTGCACCGGCGCTTGCGTGACAATTCGGCCGTCACTGTGCTGGAAGGACAGGATGTACGCACGCTAGACCGGACGCTGATCCCCGAACCGCCGGGACTGATCGTCGCTGACCTGAGCTTCATCTCGCTGACCAAGGCGCTGGCCGCGCCACTGGCGCTGGCTGCTGCGGATGCCTGGCTGGTGGCGTTGATCAAGCCGCAGTTTGAACTTGGCCGCGCCGCCATCGGCAAGGGCGGCGTGGTGCGTGCCAGCGTGCGCGCCGAGGACGCCGTAGATGCGGTGACAGTATGGCTGGCTGCCCAACCCGGCGGCTGGCGCCGGCTCGGTTCGATGGCTTCGCCGATCACCGGCGGCAGCGGCAACCGCGAATTCCTGCTGGCAGCCAGGCGAGAGGGCTCATGAGCGAGACCGTCACCATCGCCAAGTTGGGTGGCCAAGGCCATGGCGAGGTTGCGGGCGCGGAGCCGCGCCGCTTTGTGCCGTTCACGCTGCCCGGCGAGGACGTGGAGGTGGACGGCGATGGCGAGGTGGCGCGGCTGGTCAGCGTGCAACACGCTTCGCCCGAGCGCATTGCGCCCGTCTGCCAGCACTTCGGGCGCTGCGGCGGTTGCGCACTGCAACACGCCTCGCCTGGTCTGTACGGCGCCTGGAAACGCGATCTGATCATCACGGCGTTCGCCCAGCGCGGCCTCGATGTGACGCCGGAACCGCTGATCAGCGTGCCGCTGGCGACGCGCCGCCGCGCCGTTTTCACTGCCCGCCGTGGCCGGCAGGCCGGCGACATCATTCTCGGCTTCCATGCGGCGCGCGAGGACGTGATTATCCCGCTGAGCCAGTGCCCCGTGCTGCTGCCGGCGATCAGTGCGGCCCTGCCGGCTCTGCGCGCGCTGGCAGCCTGCGTGGTGTCGCGGCGTAAGGAACTGCGCCTGCATGTCACTGCCGCCGACAATGGGTTGGCCGTCGATGTTTCCGATGCCGCCGATGATCTGACGGCCAGCCAACGCCAAGTGGCGGCGCGGACCGCCAGCCAGGCCGGCTTTGTCCGCGTCACGCTCAATGGCGAAACGTTGAGCCAGCGCGACGAACCGATCATCACCGTCTCGGGCGTGGCGGTGCCGCTGCCGATCGCCGCCTTCCTGCAAGCGACGCGGCCGTCGGAACAAGCCATGGCGGAACTGGTCTGCACGGCGGTTGGCAAGGCCAAGCATGTTGCTGACCTGTTTGCCGGGCTCGGGACCTTCAGCCTGGCGCTGGCGCGAAAAGCCAAGGTTACCGCCGTCGAAAGCGATCCAGTCGCGCTTGCCGCCTTAACCACGGCCACGCGCCACGCGCGCGGTCTCAAACCGATCACCGTGCGGCGCCGCGACCTGATGCGCGAACCGCTGTCGACCTACGAGTTGCGCGATTTCGACGCCGTTGTGTTCGATCCGCCGCGCGCTGGCGCCGCCGCTCAGGCCAGTATGTTGGCGGCCTCGCGCATGCCCGTGGTGGTGGCAGTATCCTGCAACCCGGCGACACTGGCGCGCGATGCCCGCACGCTGACTGATGGCGGCTACACGCTGCAGCGACTGACGCCGGTCGACCAGTTCCTCTTCGCGCCGCACGTCGAAGCCATCGCGGTGTTCCAGATCTGACCAGCCGGCCGCACATCTTCGCATTATCGCGAATTCGCCCTATCGCCGCCACAGCTATGCGGCTGATGCGGGACATAGAATTCGATTCGACATTTTCCGTGGACAAGGATGCTGCCCATGCGCCGCACACTCAAAGCGCTTGCTGTCTCGGTGAGCCTGGCGACGACCGGATTGCTCGCTTCCGGAAACTACGTGCCAGTCCACGCCCAGGACAATTCCGCCATCATGGCCGTGCTGGGCGATCAGCGCCCGGTCAGCGAGCTGTCTGATTCGGAACTGGCCGGCCGGCTTGAGGTGGTGCAGTCGCTGCTGCAACAGGAGGGCGTGCCCGAAGCGGAGCGCGCGCAGATGCTGGAGCGCCTCGGCGCTGACCGCGCGGAACTGGAACGCCGCAGTGCCGCGGCCCTTGCCGCGCCGCAGCCAGAAGCCGCGCCTGTTGAAGCGGCACCCGCTGTCGCTGCCCCGGTTGAAGCTGCGCCGGTTGAAGCGGCGCCGGTTGAAGCGGCGCCAGCGCCTGCAGCACCGGCCGTCGAACCAGCCCTTGAGGCAGCGCCGCCGCCCGCGCCTGAGCCGGAACAACGGGCTGCTGAGCCCGTCATCAAGAAAAAGCGGATCAAAGTGCAGGCGGCTCCGGATCCTGATCCGGCGGCTTTGCCAGCCGTTGAGCCATTGCCCGAGCCAATGCCTGAGCCGGTGCCGCTGCAACCAGAAGTTATTGCCGTGCCGCAACAGCCGGAGGCCGCCCCAGCAGCGCCCCTAGCGGTGGCGCCCGCTGATGCACCCACTGATGCACCCACTGCTGCACCCGCTGCTGCAGAGGCGCCAGCCGCCATGACCGAGGCGACCGCTGAGGCGCTGGCGATCATCAAAGACGAGCGCGACGTCTCCGAATTGCCGCCCGCTGAGTTGAAGGCGCGGCTTAAGCGCATTCGCGATCTGCTCCGTGATGATCAGATGCCGGCGGACTTGCGCGCCGCGCTCGAAAAGGTTTCCGCCCGTTCGCGCAAGGCGCTGATGGCGATGGATGCCGGTGGCAGCCAACCGCCCAAGCCGGCTGCTCAACCTGATCCAGCTCAACCTGATCCGGTCCAGCCACAAATTGCTGAGCCGGCAGCACCACCTGCCGCCGATCCGGCAGCGCCGGCGCCTGTCACTGCTGATCCGGCAGTGCCGGCGTCGCCGCCGCTGGTGGCGGAACCAGCGCCGGTGCCGGCCGCTGCTGTCGCCGCTATCGCTGCGCCGCCGCCGGATCTCGCCGCCGCTCCGGTGGTGTCGGTCGAAGCCGAGAAGCAAGCAGCCGCTGTCATCGCCGATACTGCCGCGCCCGCCAAGCTCAACACGGAAGACCTGAAGGTACGCATGGAAGCGCAGCGCGAGCTGCTCGACGATGCCACTATTTCGGTTGAGAAAGCCAAGACCTTGCGCGGCAAGCTGAAAGCTGATCGCGAGGCCTTGCGCGGCCGCGTCGCCAAGCAGCAGGCGGTCGAGTACCAGAAAGCCGCCGCCGCCGGTGGCCGGCCGCCGATTGACCTGGCAACGCCCCTGATCGTCGCGCCAACCGTTAGCGAAGTTCCGGCGATCATCGGCGACGCGCGCGCCGCCAACACGCTCAACGAGGTGCAGCTTAACCGTCGCATCCGTGCCTTCCGCTATGCCTCGCGCCAGCAACAGACCGCCGACGCGCAGCGGCAGGAGTACATTGAAGATCTGGAAGCCGACCGCGCCGAACTGAAGCGGCGCCTGCTTGCTGAACGGCGGCAACGCACTGTGCTGCTGCAGAGACCCCGCAAGCAGCCGAGATTTGAGATCAACATCGATCTATCGCGCGATGGGCCGGAGCCGCCGCAGCCCTATATCTGGGCCGCTGAAGCCAATGATGACGAGATCGAAGAGCATTTGGTCGCCCGGCCGATCCGCCGCGTGCCGCGCCAGTTCCGTGCCGCCCGCCGCGTCGTGCTGGCGCGGCCGGAAGCCTATGTGACGCGGCCAGAGGTGCGTGAGCTGCTGCCGAGCGTCGAAATTGACACCATCGCGTTCGGCTTCAACGAGGCCTTCATCCGCGAGGAAGAGATTAACAATCTCGACCGCATCGCGCTGATCATGGAACGCATCCTGCGCGACTACCCGGAAGAAGTGTTCCTGATCGAGGGCCACACCGACGCGGTCGGCGCCGACGCTTACAATCTGCGCCTGTCACGCCAGCGTGCCGAAGCCGTCAAGCGGGCGCTGATCGAGTATTATGTGATCCCGCCCGCAGCGATCGCGACGGTCGGCCTCGGCGAGCGTTACCTGAAGATCTGGACGCCCGAGCCTGAGCAGGAAAACCGCCGCGTCACCATGCGCCGCATCACCCCTGTGCTGTCCGAGTACCAAGGCAATGACACTTATTGAGAGCACCGCCATCGCCACCAACTTAGGGCGGATTGGGCCTCTGGCCGCAATCCGCCATCCACGGGCAGGGGTTGCGTGCTGGCTATCGGCAGATCGCCAGCACCACCCGTACGCCGCGGATTACGGCCAGTGGCAAAATCCGCCCTCCGGCTCCGCTTTGGTGTTCAAGCTGAAGAGCCGCTGCCCTGGGGCGTTGGCTGAAGCGGAACCGGTGGGCAGTTGACAAGTCCTATGCCTGCAATGCCTGACTGCCGGCCATGAGCGCCGAATCCCTTGTTGAAGCCGTCATGCAGTTCATTCGCGACAACCGCGCATGGGCCGGGCCGATTGTGTTCATCCTGGCGTTTGGCGAGTCGATGGCGTTCGTGTCGCTGGTGCTGCCGTTCTGGGCGATGCTGGTCGGCATTGGCACGGCGATGACGGCGCTCGGGCTCGACTTCATGACCATCTGGATCGCGGCGTCGCTGGGGGCTGGCGCCGGCGATTGGGCATCGTACTGGATCGGCAGCACCTTCAAGTACCGGATCCGGCATATCTGGCCGCTCAGCCGCTACCCCAAATTGCTGCCGCTGGGCCGGTTGATGTTCAAGCGCTATGGCTGGATGGCGATCGTTATTGGCCGCTTCTTTGCGCCGATGCGGGCGTCGGTGCCTTTGGTCGCTGGCCTGTGCCAGATGCCGATGCTGCCGTTCCAGCTGGCTAATTTCGGCTCGGCCTTTCTGTGGGCGGGAGCGTTGTTAGCTCCGGGCCTGATGCTCAGCTGGTGGTGGCCCTGGCTGCAACCGTTGCTGGCTGGGTTGGAGCAGATGTTCGCCTGCCAATGACGCGAGTTGCCGGCTAGGCTTCCGGCAACAGCGCCTCGCGGCGGGCAACCTCCAGGAGTACCGTCAGCGGGGCGTGGCCGCTTGCCTGCGCCATCTCGCGCAGCTCGGCCAGCACATCGGCAATGTATTCAGCGATATCAGCCGGCAGTGGCTCGTCGCTGTCAGTTGCGGGCTGGACATTGGCGTGGAGGGTTGGCATGATCATGGGGCGCCCAAGCAGAGAATGCTATCACTGGTTGTATTATGCAACTTAAGGTAATATTGTTTGCCTAGGTACACTCCCAGGTTGCAACGAAGAGCCCGCATTTGTGCCCTGTTTGACAGGTGATGCGGCTTTCTCCATGGTTCGCCGCCCAACGGCTGGGTTGCATCGCTGATTGGGCTTGGCCGAGCGCGTCGCCGCGCTATTTCACTTGATCTGATGCCCGACCAATGCCGGGGGCAACGCCTGCCTGCCGGTGCACTGAGGTCTTTGCCTCGGCGCCCTAACGACAAGCCTGCCGGTGCACTGAGGTCTTCGCCTCGGCGCCCTAACGACAAGGATGAGCATGCGCGTCGTCATCGTCGAATCGGCCGCCAAGGCCAAGACCATCAACAAATATCTCGGCTCGGGCTACACCGTGCTGGCGTCCTACGGCCACGTCAGCGACTTGCCGCCCAAGGACGGTTCCGTGGAAACCGACAACGATTTTCACATGCACTGGGAAGTCGATGGCCGTGCCGTAAAAGTGATGAGCGAGATCACCCGCGCTGTGAAGGGCTGCGAAAAACTGATCCTCGCCACCGACCCGGATCGCGAGGGCGAGGCCATCTCCTGGCACCTGATGCGCATCCTTGAAGAGAAGAAGGCACTGAAGGGCGTGGCGGTTGAGCGCGTCGCGTTCAACGCCATCACCAAGCAGGCCATCACCGACGCCATGGCCAACCCGCGCGCCATCGACCAGCCGCTGGTGGACGCCTATCTGGCGCGCCGGGCGCTCGACTATCTGGTCGGCTTCAACCTGTCGCCGGTGCTGTGGCGCAAGCTGCCGGGCTCCAAGTCCGCCGGCCGCGTGCAGTCGGTGGCGCTCAGGCTGGTGTGCGACCGCGAGGACGAGATCGATGCGTTCAAGACCGATGAATACTGGACCGTGGAAGCCGACCTGCTGACGGCCAGGCGCGAGGATGTGCGCGCCCGGCTGGTCAATATCGGCGGCACGACGCTGAAAAAGTTAGATATCAAGGACGGCGCTACAGCCAAGGCCATCAAGGTGGCGATCGAGAGCGGCGACTTCCGCGTCGCGTCCGTCGACAAGAAGGCGGCCAAGCGCAATCCGTATCCGCCGTTCACCACCTCCACCTTGCAGATGGATGCCTCACGCAAATTGGGTTTCTCGGCCAAGCAGACCATGAACGTGGCGCAGCGCCTGTATGAGGGCGTCGACATCGGCGGCGAGACCGTCGGCCTGATCACCTATATGCGTACCGACGGCGTGCAGATCGTGCCGGAGGCGGTCAGCGCCATCCGTGACGTGATTTCCGCTGAGTATGGCCGCAACTACACGCCGTTCGCCCGCGAGTACAAGACCAAGGCCAAGAACGCGCAAGAGGCACACGAGGCCATTCGACCGACTGATCCCAAGCGTAAGCCCGAGTCGATCCGGCGCTACATGGAGAAGGATCAGGCGGCGCTCTATGACCTGATCTGGAAGCGCACCATCGCCAGCCAGATGGCGCCGACCGATATGGAGCAGACGGTCGCCGAGATCGCCGTCAAGGGCCGTGACGGCAAGACCTATGGCCTGCGCGCGAACGGTTCCGTC
>JANNSA010000179.1:0-1779 GCA_031402115.1 Hyphomicrobiaceae bacterium
TTCCATGCAGCCGAGGATTTGCCCCGCCAGCTTGCCGCCACCGATGGCGTCGAAACCGATGGTCGCGCCTGTTTCGACCAGCGCGGCGGTCAGGTCGGCCATGAAGCTCTCGGACGTTGAATCGACGACATGCGTCGCACCGATGCCCTTGAGCAGATCGGCCTGCGTGCCACTCCGCACGATGTTGATAAGCGGAATGCCGTCCTTCGCGCAGATCTTGACGAGCATCTGCCCCAAATTCGACGCGGCGGCGGTGTGGACGATGGCGCTGTGCCCCTCCATCTTCATCGTCTCCGTAAACGCCAGCGAGGTCAGCGGATTGACGAAGCACGATGCGCCATCCTTCGGGTCGGTGCCGTCGGGCAGCACCATACACATCTGCACCGGCAAACAACGGTATTCGGCATAGATCGACCCACCAAGCATCGCCACCGTCTTGCCGAGCAGCGCCTGTGCGGCGGGCGACGCGCCTGCCGCGACCACGACGCCGCTGCCTTCGTTACCGATGGCCAGCGCCTCGCCGATCCGCCCGCCCATCGCGCGCATCCCTGCTGCGGGAATATCTGCCGTCACCAATGGCAAGCCGTCGCGGGTCGAGGCCCGCGCCGTCGTCATGTCCGCTGCCCCGAACAACAGCCCAAGGTCCGACGGGTTGATCGGCGTCGCCTGCACGCGGACGATGACTTCATGGTCCTTGGGTTCGGGCATCGGCAACGCTGCAAGCGACACCTCGAGCTGACCGCCTTCGGTCACGAGCGTCAGCATCGTCAGATTGGTGGCGGGCAGGTCGGACATGGGAATTCCTCTCGGGCAATCAGGGATGCGTTTTCGCGTGCAACCGGATTAGTCCATTGTGTGTGCACGGGCAACGGCACGACGCGGGCTGGTGAATACGAATGCGTTGCTGGACGTGGTCTGCTGCAATCGATATTATTTCTGAAAAAGTGCCGAAAAACCGGCGGGATGACGGGAGAGCGGGCTTTGAACGACGTCTGGAATAGCTTGGTCGAGACGGTTACCGGCGTCCTGTCGCCCCACGGACCTGCCACCCCGGCCTCAACGACCAGCTTTGCGCCCGGCGACTATAGCGTCCATTTCTTCTTGCAACTCGCTGTCATCCTGATCGCATGCCGTATTATCGGCAAGCTTGGCCAGCGGTTCCTGGGCCAGCCCCAAGTCGTCGGCGAGATGATTGCCGGCGTCGTGCTCGGCCCGTCGCTGCTCGGCCTGCTGTTCCCCGAATTCCAGACCGCGATTTTCCCGAAAGAAACGAAATCGGTGCTCTATGCGGGCGCACAACTCGGCGTCGGGCTGTACATGTTTCTCGTCGGAACGACGCTGCGTCTCGACCATTTCGAATCCAAAGCGCGCAGCGCAGTGTCGGTGTCGTTGGCAGGCATCGTCACCCCGTTCCTGTTCGCGGTTGCAATCACACCGCTGTTGCTGGCGGTCCCCGGCCTGTTCGCACCGGGCATCACGACGGCGGCAGCGACCCTGTTCATGGGGGCATGTATCGCATTGACTGCCTTTCCGATGCTCGCGCGCATCATCAACGAGCGGGGTCTGGCCCATACATCGCTCGGCACGCTGACCTTGACCGCAGGGGCGTTCGACGACGCGGTGTCGTGGTGTGTGCTGGCGGTGGTGCTGGCGATGTTCGGCGGCGGACCGGGCGTCGCGGTGCTCGCCATCGTCGGCGGCATTGCCTATGCCGCTTTCATGATGCTCTACGGACGGCGGCTGCTCGCGCCGCTCGGGCGTATCGTCGAACGCGAGGGG
>JANNSA010000180.1:0-1796 GCA_031402115.1 Hyphomicrobiaceae bacterium
CGCTAATCTCGAGGCGCCCGCGCCCCGGATCGACCGTAGCGAAGGCCAGAAGGCCGGCATTCGTCGGTGCAAGCGCCGCAATCAGCCGGCCCGCAGTGGGATCGGCGAGCGGCACCCGGAGCGCAAAAAACGCGAGCGCCATGCATAGCGCCGCAAGCGCCACACTGGCAAGGCGCCAGAACGCGAGGCTCTGCCATAGCGACGCGTTGGGCTTCGTTCGTTTGTTGGCGCCAAAGAGCGCCTGGTCGATGCGAAGTTTCAACGCCGGGGACGGTTCCTCTGTCGGCAAGCGATCGCACAGTGTAGCAAATCGCTGGTCCAATGCATCGGCAAGGCGCGCAAAGTCGCGGTCGGCTTTCACGCGCGCCAAAAGCGCCGCGCGCTCTTCGCCATCGACGAGACCGAGCGTCAATTCCGCGGCGAGGGTCCAATCGTCCGGCGGCGGCGTTTCGCTGTCGCTCAAGGTTTCTGTCATGACTTTGCGCGCGGCTCCGCATCGATGCAGTCGCGCAATCGGGCAAGGCTGCGCCGCATCCAGCTTTTGACTGTGCCGAGCGGCGTCTTTTCTGCAATGCTCAATTCAGCGTAGGTCTGGCCGCCGAAATAGGCCCTCCGGAGCAGCATTGCCCGCTCGGGCGGCAGTTGATCGAGGCATTCGGCGAGCCGATGGTGCTCGCTCGCCATCAAGGCGCGCGCTTCGGGCGTTGGCGATGCGTCAACCGGCTCATCGAATTTTACCGGGGCGGCGTCGCGGCGGCGGCGCCTCAGGTCGATCGCGGTATTCCGGACAATCGCCACCAGCCAGTAGATCGGATCTCCAGCAGACGACGGGACATATTGGCTCGCGCGGCGCCAGATCTTCAAGAACGCCTCTTGCACGACGTCTTCCGCATCAACCCTGTCGCCGACAATGCGCATGGCAACGCCCAGCAGTCTTGGCGTCGTCAGCTGATAAAGCCGGTCGAATGCGCCGCGATCGGCAAGCGCCACCCGGGAAATGAGCTGCTCGAGATCGGTCGCGTCTGATTTGGCGCTTGTCACAACAAAGACCAGTGCAATCTGCGCACCAACCAACAGCCGACGCCGCGACCGCGCGCAAGCAAAAAATTTATCGCCGCCTGCGCATCCAAAACGGGGCCGGCCACGTCATCGCGCCAGAAAACGTCAAGTGGCGGGATACTCCAGCGCATCGAATATCGACGCATGGTCGCGCCGAATGGCGGCGGCATCAGCCGGCGCAAGATCGCGCCGCCAGCGTCCAGCGGCAGTTTGATTGACCGGCCGACGCAATCGGCCGGCAGCCTCAAGTTCGAGGCCTGCAAGGTCGATTGTCGTTGCCTCGATTCGCACCATGGCAGGATCAAAGTCCTCGCCGAGGAATACACAAACGTCTCGCATAGACTGCTGTGGCTCCTTGACGAGATCTTCGTAGCGCAAGCGCAAGATGCGTCCGTCAAGGAGTGTGTCGGATTCAGCGGTGAGACCACGCGCGACAAGCGAGCGCCAATATCTGGCGGCGCCAGCAGCGCTGGCGCACTTCCCTTGTAGGTGACGTGCTTCAACTGCATGCCGGATATCTTCGTGAGCTTTTCCATGCCCAGATGGACCGTACCACCGGCCCCGGTGCTGCCGGCGAACGTCAGTGGCTTGCTTGCTGAAAGCACGATCAGCTCCTTGACCGACTTGGCAGGCACGCTCAAATTGACCAGCAGGATGTAGGGCTGCTGAGTTGAGCTGACGACAGGATCGAACATCTTGAGGATATCGAAAGGAACCCGCTGGGTCGCACTTTGAAG
>JANNSA010000181.1:0-11614 GCA_031402115.1 Hyphomicrobiaceae bacterium
CATCGCGGCCATGTTCGACCAGCCGCTTGGCCTTCTCGATCACCATTTCCGAAACCTGCACGTGCCGCGAAGCCGGCTCGTCGAAGGTGGAAGAGATCACCTCGCCCTTGACCGAGCGCTGCATGTCGGTGACTTCCTCCGGCCGCTCATCAATCAGCAGCACGATCAGGTAGCACTCAGGGTGGTTAGCGGTGATTGAATGCGCGATGTTCTGCAGGATCACGGTCTTGCCGGTGCGCGGCTGGGCGACAATGAGCGCCCGCTGGCCCTTGCCGATTGGCGCGACAATATCGATGACGCGCGGCGTCAGGTCCTTGGTGGAAACGTTCTCGATTTCCATCTTCAAGCGCTGCGTCGGGTAGAGCGGCGTCAGATTGTCGAAATGCACCTTGTGGCGCATCTTTTCGGGGTCTTCGAAATTGATGGTGCTGACCTTGAGCAGCGCGAAATAGCGCTCGCCATCCTTGGGGCTACGGATCTGCCCCTCAACGGTGTCGCCGGTGCGCAGGCCAAAGCGGCGGATCTGGCTCGGGCTGACATAGATATCGTCGGGACCCGGCAGATAATTGGCATCCGGCGAGCGCAGGAAGGCGAAACCGTCCTGCAAAATCTCCACCACGCCGATGCCGGTGATGTCGATTTCCTTCGACGCCAGCTGCTTGAGGATCGCGAACATCAGCTCCTGCTTGCGCATGGCGCCAGCGTTCTCGACCTCGTGCTCCTCAGCGAAGCTCAGCAGCTCGATCGGGGTCTTGGACTTGAGGTCCTGCAGCTTGACTTCTTGCATGGGGGGTGGGGGTCTCCAGAAGCCGTCCCGCTTCGCATTACGCGGGTGCTGCGGCGGGGGCGTGGGTGAATTGCGGTCCGGTTGAGGCGGGACGCTGCGGGCCAAGTGCAGTAGACAGGGGCCAGTCAGCGTGGATTCGGACATCAAACTGCGACCGGCGGGCGCCAGTCGATTAGGCGAGCATCACTTATCGGATGAGTTTGACTTTTGGTTTATAGCAGATGCTTTGACAGCCGGGAAGAGTGCTGGTCGCCATTATTTGCGCGCCGTGCCGAAAACTTGACTAGACTAGGCGATCCAGATGGTGGATCGCGTCACATTTCGCGGACTTGTCTATGGTTGGAATTGTGCATATATCGGTACAAGAGTGAGGTAGTTTGGCGAGCGTCGAGAACAACACGCGCAAGATCATTGGCCGCCTGAAGCGGGAAGGTTGGGTCAAACTCGGTGGTTCCAAGCACGATATCTTCGAGCATCCGGATTTGCCGGCAATCGTCGTGGTCCCTCGCCATACCCGGCAAGAACCAGGAACTGCGCGCTCGATCGCCAAAGCAGCAGGCTGGACTTGAAGGAGATTGGCTTGACTCACTATGTTGGCATCCTGGAAGGAGATGGTGATGTCTGGTCGATCCGCATCCCGGATGTGCCGGGTTGCCATGGCGGCGGCGCCAGCCCTGATCAGGCTTTGTCGGACACGATCAGCGCCTTGCGTGAAGTGGCGCAGCGCTACGCCACGCGCGGAATTGCAATGCGCGATGCCCGGCCGCTTCAGGATGTAGCTGCCGATCCGGAAACAGAGTTCAATTCCGCCGTCGAAATTGCAGTCATGGTGCCCTTGCTGCTCGATCGGTCGCGACCGGTGTCGGCAAACATCTCGCTAGATGCGGGGTTGTTGGAGGCCATCGACGCTGAAGCCAAGCGGCGCGGTTTAACCAGGTCGGCGTTCCTGGCGAGCGCCGCTCGGGACAAGATTATTGCGGCGGGGTAGAACGGCCCGGGCTCCGCTTGCGAGCCGGCTTGGCTGGCGCCAGGTCCTCCGCCGTCAGGTAGAACACCTCACCGGAGCTGGTAGCGGTTTCCAGCCACAGGAACGGCAGTTGGCCGGATTGCCGCTCCAAGGCCTCGCGGCCAGTGCCGATTTCCACCAGCAGGCCGCCGCCAGGCGCGAGATGGCGAGGCGCTTCTGCCAGAATACGGCGGACGACATCAAGGCCGTCGGGACCGCCGGCATGTGCCAAGGCAGGCTCGGCGCGGAACTCGGGCGGGAAGGCGGCGATGCTGGCGTCGGTCACATAAGGCGGGTTGGACAGGATCAGATCAAAAGTCTGGCCCTGCACGGCCGAGAACAGGTCGCCCTGACGGATGCGGATGCGCTGATTAAGTTCGTGTTCCACGACATTGCGGCGGGCCACCGCCAGGGCTTCAGGCGAAATGTCGGTGGCGTCGATGATGGCGCCAGGAAACGCATAAGCCGCCAGAATAGCGATGGAGCCGCCACCAGTGCACAGGTCGAGCACGCGCCGGATGCGTTCGGGCGAACCAACAATGCTGGCGATGTCGCCACCCAGCAGCTCAGCGATAAACGAGCGTGGCACAATGGTGCGCTCGTCAACCAGGAAGCGATGCCCGCCGATCCAAGCCTCGCCAGTCAGATAGGGCGCCGGCTTGCGCGTCGTGATGCGGCGCATCAGCAGTTCGTGCACGGCGGCGCGCTCAGCCCGGGTCAGCGTGCAGTCGAGCCACGGCTCCAGCTGGTCGATCGGCAGCTTCAGGCGGTGCAGGATCAGAAACGCCGCCTCATCCAGCGCGGTTTCGGTGCCATGGCCATAGGCCAGGCCGGCCTCGTTGAAGCGGCTGACTGCCCACCGCAGCCAGTCGCGCACCGTCGTCAGATCATCGAGGATGGTGCTCATGCGGCGCGCGCCGGCCTTGGTCCCGTATCGAAGCGTAGCTGGTAGTCGTCGGCCATCAGCAGCAGCGCGCGCTCGGACAGGGCGGTGATCGTCAACAGCGGGTTGCAGCCGAGTGAGCGCGGGATGATCGAGCCGTCGAGCACGTACAGGCCGTCATGCACGCGGGCTATATCAGCCGCCGCGCCGTCGAAGACGCGGCCCTTGTGGTCAACGGTGCCACAGACACTGTCAACGCCGAGACCACAGCCGCCAAGCGGATGCGCGGTCGCCGGCTTGGCGCCCATCAGCGTCTCGGACATCGGGTTCTTGACATAACTGGCGCCACTTTCCTTGCACAAGGCCTCCAGCGCCCGGTCAACGCGGCCATAGACCGGCTGCCGCATAACGCCGGGCCATTCGATCGCGGCGCGCCCGTCCTTCAGCGCGATATGACCCTGGGCATTGTCATGCGAGACAACAAAGAAAGTGTGCGTGCGCGCCAGCGGCCCATCATAGACGCCCTTGATCAGCGCGTGCGCAGCGCCAAGCAGCCGGCCGCCCGGCACGAAGAACACCGGCAGCAATGGTCCGAGCGCCGAGGGCAAGACGCCCTCCTGCACCGTCAGACTCAAGTCGAGGTCGTCATCGTCAACCACCACAATCTGGCCGCTGACGCTGGCGCCAACTGGGCCGACATCGGCGCGCGGCGGATGGCCGACGCCGACGGCGTTGACGCGCCGCTTGCCGCCATAGCCAAAGGCGATGATGTCGCCATTGGCCGAGAAGCCGTGACCCAGCCGGCTGGACAATGCCAAGCCATGCTCGCGCGATCGCAGCAGGATTTCGCTGGAACCAAGCGAGCCGGCGGCAAGGATCAGTATGTCAGCCGTGACGGCCTCGAAGCTGCCCGGCTTGGAACCGGTCGGCGCCCAGTGGACGCGCCAGCCGGTCGCGGTCTTCGCGACGTGATCGACCTTGGTTTCGGTGAACAACTCGGCACCATGCGCCACAGCATCGGGCAGATAGCTCAGCGCCACGGTGTTCTTGGCGCCGACATTGCAGCCACCGCAGCAATCGCCGCAGCGTGTGCAGGCGGCCTGCTGGACGCCAGCCGGATTGATGGTGGCGGCGAAGCTGACGGCGACGGGCGCGACTTCCGCCGCTTGGCGTAGGGCCCCGGAGGCAGCCTGCAGCGCCTGGAACTTCGGCATCGCGGCGGCATCGGGATCGTGCGCAGGCCTGATCCAGGCGCGCGCCCGCGCATAGCCCTCGTCCAGCATGCCGTCACTAGCAAAGCCCGGCGGGAACACGGCATCAGCGAACACACGGGCATCGGGCCGCAGGCAGACCCCGGCATTGATGAGTGAGCCGCCGCCCAGACCACAACCGGCCAGCACGTGCAGGTCCTCGCCGAGCCGGAAGTCGTACAATCCGGCCTTGCCATTGCCGCCAAAGCGGCCGCCGCTGACCATCAGCTCATTGCGCAGCTCGCTCAGCTTGCTGGGAAAACTGCCGGTCGGATACTCGCGGCCGCGCTCCAGCACACAGACCCGCTTGCCGGCGCGCGCCAGCCGCGATGCCGAGACGCCACCGCCATAGCCCGATCCGACCACGACGACGTCGTAGTGCGCGCGCATCGCGCTTGCAGGCCTCGCCAGTCGCTCCGTCATCGGTATGCCCCCCTACAACACGGGCGTCCCATACACGCTGTCCGCGCATCAGGCCAGCCGCTGGTGCCCGAGTGCTGGCTGATCGCCGTGGCTCAGCCGCCACCACCCACTGAATTTCTACGCAACAAGCTGTTGAAAACGCTCAAGGCCGCCGCAATTCTGGCGGGCGTGACCGTGCGCCGCTTGCTGACGAATCACTGTGTCTCTCTAGTACTGATTCATATTCAGGGAATGCCGCTATCGGCGTTCGGTTGGGCGAGCGGGGGTTTGCCGGTGATGCAGCGCGACAATCGGGACGGCCAGCAGCCGATCCTCACGGCAGTGTTCATCGACTACGACAACATCTATCTGTCGTTGAAGCGGACCAGCGAGGAAGCGGCGGCACGGTTTGCTAAAGATGCGCCAGCATGGCTGAAGGCAATCGAGAGCGGTGGCCTGATCACGCCAACCAATGGCGGGCGCGACAGCATTCAGCGGCGGCTGGTGATGAACCGCTGCTATGGCAATCCGGTGCCGCGCAAGAACGCCCGCGATAATTCGACGGACTCCAACTCGTTCACCTTCATCCGGCACCATTTCCTGCGCGCCGGCTTTGAAGTGGTGGATTGCCCGCCCTTGACAGCGCAACTGAAGAACTCGTCGGACATCCGCATGGTGATGGATGTGCGCGATTTCATGACCCATGAAACGCATTTCGACGAATTCATCATTCTGTCGGGCGACGCCGACTTCACGCCGGTGCTGCACCGCTTGCGGGCGCATGCGCGCCGCACGGTGATCTTTGCCAATGAACACACAGTGGCGCCGTATAAGGCGATTTCCGATGGCGAAATCCGCGAGCGCGATCTGGTTGAGTTCCTGCTCGGTGGGGTTGCCCACGGACAGGGCGCGGATGAGGGCGCGCCCGACGAGATCGAGACAACCTCGTATGCGCCTCGCCTTACCGCCGCTGCAGCACCTCGTGTCCCGGTTGACGCGCCGCCGATGGAAGCCGTTTCGGCCAATGATGTCCGGCACGCGATCATTGATCTGGTGAAGTCGGCGATGCAGTCATCCGAAGATCCGATGCCGATCGAAGTGCTGGCTGACCGGGCGCAGCGCCTGCTCGGTCACGAGCATACAGTGGCGACCCAATGGGCTGGGGCCGGCACGTTCCGCGCCTTCCTGACGCAGAACCTGCCGCCACATCTCGCCGTTACGGGTAATCCGCCGTATCAAGTCTATTCGGTTGGCCTCGGTGTCGCCATTGAGCAGCTATCGCGCGGGCCGGTGCGAGACGAGCGGCCAGCGCCGATACCACAAGCCGTGCCCCAGGCGCGCAAGCTGCCGCCGGAACCGATGATCAATCTCCGGCCGGTTGTTACACGCGCTGAACCGGAGCATGTCGCCTTCAGCCAGGCTGAACCGGCACCGCCGGCCAGCTCCGCGCTGCCGCAGCGTGCGTCTGCTGCGCCCGTATCCAGCCAGACCCGGCCACCGGCACGGCACAGTGCGAGCGCTCCCAATGCCGACATTGCGCCAGCCCGCCGTCCGGTCTTGGCAGAGCAGCCGCTCGGCCGCATCGAGCATTCGATTGCGCGCATCCACGAGGCGTGCCAAGCGCCGCCGCTGTCGCCACCCGACTATCGCATCCTGTTCGATGTGATGGCAGCGGAACTGGGCGCCAGCGGTCTGCAGGGCAACGTGTCGATCTCGGCGATTGTGGCGCGCGCCAGCAATCAGGACCTGGAACTAAAGCCTGACGACGTCCGCTACGTGCTCGACGTCGTGCGGGAAGCGGACCCATGGTTCGACCAAGGTGTTTCGGCGCCGATCTTCGCCAGCCGTTTCCGTAACTTCGTGGTGTCGCGCTGCCGTGCCCAAGGAATGCACTTGTCGGTCGACGAAATTGATCTGATCGACGCTTGGTTCGCCGCCAGCGTCGTGGCGCGGCGGCAAAATGGCGTGCACGCAGCCGTGTCGCCACCGCAGCCGACGGCGGCTCCGGAACGCTATGCCTCGGCGCCGCCAGCCCTGGCCTCAGCGCGCGCCGTCGATAGCTCCGATCACTGGCGCGATCAGGCATCGGCAACGCGGACCAGCGAGCCGGCTGCAGACCCGTTCGACGAATTCGGCGACATGCCGCGTATCGTCCGGTCGCGCGTGCAGGCCTGAAACGGGTGCTCGGTGACTGTCGCCTCTTCGTGGGGCGACGGTTGCCAGATCAGCTGGTACTTCGATTCGAACTCCAGGGTGGGCCGGCGCTGACGTAAGTCACCTACCCGTGCTGGTAAGAGCTGATGTATTACCAGCGAGGCACAAAACCGCCGATACTCCAGACGACGATCGGCGTGCTGTCCTGCCACCGCACTCGCAGATTATTGCCGATCAGGGTGATGCGCAGCGGCGCGGAGATCTCGATCTCGCACGGCACGGTGGCGGGTGTGCCGCCTCGACGGACGTACCATGCGATGCTCAATCGCAGTCTTTCGATGCGTTCGGGTTCGCCTTGCATGGCGGCACGCAGGCCTTGCTCGGCCAAGTCACTGAACTTGACCACGCGCATCACGCATTGATCCGCTGAAACTCCCGCGCCGCGTTGCCACCCCAGTTGCGATCGTCATCGGTGATTTCGTTGACGTGCCAGCCATGCACGGTGAAGTACGGGATCTCCTCGCCCATGGCCGCCAGCTGCCACGCCGCATTGTGGCTGATCTCGCTGATTTCCCTGGCTGTATGCTGACACACGAAGGCTGTCATATCGTCGAGCAGCGTCCGCTCGGCGGCATTCAGCCGATTAGCTCTCGGCTTGGAGGCGGCAATGAAATCAGTCTTTGCAAACCCGTAGTACTTACGTTGCCGTATTTGAATCGCGCCGTCCCGCTCGAGCGTCTGGAGCGCCGCCGCCAGTTCCTTCACGGCCGGGCCGAACTCCTGCTTGACATAAGTGGCGCCGGTCAGCGGCGCTCCGGTTTCCGAGTAATGCAGCATGTCAGCATAATAGAGAATCCTGTGTAGCTTGACCTTGCCCAATTCATCGGGCGCTGTTGACGCACAGATGTGCAGAATGGCGGCCTGAAGCTTTGCCATGTCGACGGTGATCGGCTCCGAACGTTGCATGACACTCTCCTGTGGCTGTTGGAACGAATCACGTCCGGAATTGGATTGCAAGCACCGTAAGTGGCTGCTCGTTCGATGGAACAGCCTGGATTGTCGGCCTCGATGATTGAATTTAGAGAATCCCGGGTGCATGTAACGCCGACCTGTCCTCTGGCACCGGCTGACCATGACCACATTTTCTCCGCGCGAGATCGTTTCCGAGCTCGATCGCTACATCGTCGGACAGCATGACGCCAAGCGCGCCGTGGCAATTGCCTTGCGCAATCGCTGGCGGCGGCTGCAACTCGCGGATGGCATGCGCGAGGAAGTGCTGCCGAAGAACATCCTGATGATCGGGCCCACCGGCGTCGGCAAAACCGAGATCGCGCGCCGCCTGGCCAAGCTCGCCAACGCGCCGTTCCTGAAAGTCGAAGCCACCAAGTTCACGGAGGTTGGTTATGTCGGACGCGATGTCGAGCAGATCATCCGTGATCTGCTGGAGATCGGCATCGGCCTGATCAAGGATACGCGCCGCAAGGAAGTGAAGGCTAAGGCGCATCTGGCAGCCGAGGAGCGGGTGATCACCGCGCTGGTTGGCGAGAAGTCGGCCGAAGGCACGCGCGAGAGTTTCCGCAAACGCCTGCGCAGCGGCGAGATGGACAACAAGGAGGTTGAGATCAGCGTTGCCGATACGGGCGGCATGCCGACCTTTGACATTCCCGGCATGCCCGGCAGCCAGGTTGGCATGATCAATCTGCAAGACATGCTCGGCAAGGCGTTTGGCGGACGCACCAAGACACGGCGCATGTCGGTCAAGCAGAGCTACGAAGTGCTGATCGCCGAGGAGAGCGACGCGCTGCTCGACCAAGAGAGCCTGGTGCTGGAGGCCATCCACATGGTCGAGAACAATGGCATCGTGTTCATCGACGAAATCGACAAAATCTGCGCCCGCTCGGAGCGCCAAGGCGCCGATGTCAGCCGCGAGGGTGTGCAACGCGACCTGCTGCCGATCATTGAGGGCACCACCGTCAACACCAAGCACGGCACCGTCAAGACCGATCATATCCTGTTCATCGCCTCGGGCGCCTTCCACATCGCCAAGCCTTCGGATCTGTTGCCGGAACTGCAGGGCCGGCTGCCGATCCGGGTTGAACTGAAGCCGCTCGGCCGCGATGATTTCCGCCGCATCCTGACGGAGCCGGAAGCCAGCCTGACCAAGCAATATGTGGCGCTGCTGCAGACCGAAGGGCTGACGCTCGATTTCACCGCCGATGGCGTTGACGCCATTGCCGATGCCGCTGTGCTGGTCAACAGCACCGTCGAGAATATCGGCGCGCGACGGCTGCACACCGTGTTGGAACGCGTGCTCGACACTGTCAGCTTCGAGGCGACCGACCGCTCCGGCCAGACCGTGCGCATCGACCGCGCCTATGTTGACGCGCACGTCGCCGAACTGGCCCGCAACGCCGACCTCAGCAAGTTCATCCTCTGAGCCAAGGGGCTGTCATGAGCGCGCAGCAGCCAGAGGTGGCGCGAGAAATTGCTGATCTGCGCGGCCGTGTGGCGGCGTGGCGCTCGGCGGGCGACACGGTTGCGCTGGTGCCGACCATGGGGGCGCTGCACGCGGGGCACCTGGCGCTGGTGCGCGAGGCGCGCCGGCACTGCACGCGTGTGGTTGTCTCCGTGTTCATCAACCCGGCGCAGTTCGCGCCAACCGAGGACCTGGCCAAGTATCCGCGCACGCTGGATGCTGACCTGACACTGCTGGCTGGTGTTGCCGCCGACCTGGTCTGGGCACCGGACGCCGACGTTATGTACCCAACCGGATTTGCCACGCAGGTGACGCCAGCCGGTGCGGCGCTTGGGCTGGAGGCAGATTACCGGCCGCACTTCTTTCAGGGCGTCGCCACGGTCTGCTGCAAGCTGTTCACCCAAGTCGCGCCCGACGTCGCCGTATTCGGCGAAAAGGACTGGCAGCAACTCGCCGTCGTCCGCCAACTGGTGCGCGATCTGGATTTGCCGCTGACGATCATCGCCTTGGCCACCGTGCGCGAAACAGACGGCTTGGCGATGAGTTCGCGCAACCGCTATTTGACGGCCGCGCAACGTGGCCAGGCAATTCAATTATACGCTGGGCTGCGAACAGCCGCCGAAGCGATCAACACCGGTACGGCTGTTGAGAAGGCCTGCGCGTTCGCTGTTGGCACGCTGGCCGCCGCCGGCTGGCGCGTCGACTATGTTGCCGCCCGTGACGGCCGCCTGCTCGCCGCCGCCTGGCTCGGCACCACCCGCCTGATCGACAACATCGCGATATCGTAGGCTGGGCTGAGATCTCGAAGCCCAGCAGCCACGGCCAACGCTCGCGGCGAGGTGCTGGGCTTCGCGAAGAGTTCAGCCCAGCCGACGCTGCTTAGCCCCGGTTCTTGCGCTCGCGGATTTCGCCGAACACTTCCCAATCGGCGGCTTTGGGCATGCCGAGATGGGCGCGGATGCCGGGATCGGCGGCGCGCAGGAACGGGTTGGTCGCCAGTTCCAGGCCGATGCTGGTCGGCAGCGTTGGCTTACCAGCGGCGCGCAGGGCTTCGACTTCGGCGGCGCGGGTCACCAGCTGAGCATTGCCGGGCTCGATGCCGAGCGCGAATCGGGCGTTGGCCAGGGTGTATTCGTGGCCGCAATAGACGGCGGTCTCGGGCGGCAGGCGCATCAGCTTTTGCAGGGACGGCCACATCACGCTGGCATCACGTTCCAGCAGGCGGCCACAGCCGAGCGCAAACAGCGTGTCGCCAACGAACACGACGCGCTTTTGCGGCAAATGGAAGGAGATGTGCCCAGCCGTATGGCCCGGCGTGTCAAGAACGTGCACCGCAAGCGTGCCGATTGTGAACATGTCCGGCTCCTGCACCGTCTTGTCGAGACCAGCGATCTTGCCAGCTTCAGCCGCCGGACCGATGACGCTGCAACCGCTCGCACGCTTCAGCCCGGCAATGCCATCGGTGTGGTCAGCATGATGATGCGTCACCAGGATGTGCGTCAGCTGCCAGCCCTTGGCCGCCAAGGCCGCCGCGACCGCTGCTTCCTCCGGCGCGTCAATCGCGACGGTGACGCCGGAGCTGGGCTCGTGCAGCAGCACACCGAAATTGTCGGACAGGCATGGGAACTGGTAAATCTCGACGCTCATGGTCGCCTCACGATTGGTTGCTTGGATGTCCGTCTCCACTATTCGATCAAATTTCGCAACGGCCGAAACATGGTAGTCTTCCTGACCGATCGTAGCGAAGGGAGCATCGGACCATGCATCTCGCGCTCGACGAACTGGCCCGGTTCTATCAAACACCGATGGGCTTGCAGGTGCGCCGTCTGCTGGCGCACCGGATTCGCGCCCGCTGGCGCGATGTGCGTGGGCTGACGGTCTGCGGCCTCGGCTATCCGTTCCCCTATCTCGGCTCATTCCGGCAGGAGGCGGGCCGGCTCGGCGCCCTGTTGCCGATGAACTCTGGGCAGCACACAGCCGTCGGCGTGCCGTGGCCCGACGATGGACCCGTGCATACGGTGCTGGTCGAAGCCGCCGCCTTGCCGCTGCCCGACGATAGCGTCGACTGCTTGCTTGGCATCCACGCTCTGGAATTCGCGGAAAACCGGCGGCAGACACTGCGGGAAATCTGGCGCGTGCTGAGGCCCGAGGGCCGCATGCTGCTGGTGCTGCCGAACCGGCGCGGACTGTGGGCCAACCGCGAGGGCACACCGTTTGGCCAGGGCGAGCCGTATAGCCGCGGGCAGATTGAACGGCTGCTGGATTCAAGCATGTTCAGCGTTGACGCCTGCAGTTTCGCCCTGGCAACGCCACCAATCGAACTCGGCATGCTGTGGCGCCCTGGCACGGGACTTGAGCGGCTGGGCTGCGCGGTCTGGCCCGGTCTGGCCGGTGTTGTGTTGGTTGAAGCAACAAAACGCGTGACGGCCGTGCTGCCGAAGGCCAGCCCGCGCTCCGTCGCTGCCCGGCTGCGGCCACTCGCCGTCAAACCGGCGCGGTTGCCGAGCGCCGCCCGCACTGAACCACCAACACATAGGTAGGTTGGGTCAAAGCCCTTGCGCGACCCAACATCCACGAGCGGAGCAAGTCGAGCCCCGCCGCTTTGAGCAGCGTGAGGATGGCGGGGTTGCGGACGAGGTTGATCCACGTCCCGAGT
>JANNSA010000182.1:0-1795 GCA_031402115.1 Hyphomicrobiaceae bacterium
ACATGATGATGATGGGCGGCATGGAGATCACTTACACAGGCGACGCTGACATCGACTTCCTGAAGGGCATGATTCCGCATCATCAGGGCGCCATCGACATGGCCAAAGTCGTGTTGAAGTTTGGTAAGGATGCGGAAGTCAAGAAACTTGCCGAGGCCATCATCGCAGCACAAGAGGGCGAGATCGCCCAGATGCAGACATGGCTGAAGGCGCGCGGCCAATAATGCTCCGCCAAAGGAGTTTGCTGTGCAGAGCACATACGCCATTGAGGGCATGACCTGTGACAAGTGCCGTGGCTCGGTGCAGGTGGCGCTGGCGCCGCTGGCCGAGGCGGTGACGGTGACGCGCGACCCGGGCCGCGCCGTGTTCAGCGGTGCATTGCCGGTGCCCGCAAGCGCGGTTCACGCCGCACTCGCTCCGTTCAAAAAGTATACAGCTTCGGCGGTTAGCAGCGGCACCGCACCGGTAGTCGCCGCGACCATAGCTGGTCCAACCCCGACGCCTTCAACCAGTTCCGATATCCAGTCGTGGCTGTCGACTTACCGGCCCTTGCTGCTCATCGCCGGCTACATCGCAGTTGCTGCGCTAGCGGGCGGTGGTGGTGCCAGCGGCCATGTCTGGATGATCAATTTCATGGCCGGGTTCTTCCTGGTCTTCTCGTTCTTCAAGCTGTTGGACCTGAAGGGCTTCGCCGACAGCTACGCCACATACGATCTGCTCGCCATGCGTGTGCCGGCCTATGGACTCGTCTACCCGTTCCTCGAACTCGGGCTTGGCTTAGCCTACCTGTTCCGCTGGTTGCCTGAAGTAACGAACTTCGCAACACTGCTGCTAATGGGCTTCAGCAGCCTCGGCGTCATCGTGGCGTTGCGTGCCAAGCGTACCATTCGTTGTGCGTGTCTCGGCACCGTGCTCAATCTGCCGATGTCGACCGTGACGCTGGTGGAGGACCTGGCGATGGCCGGCATGGCGGCGGTGATGCTGATCACTGCGGCGACAACGTGACTGGACCGGCCTGTCGCCTCGTTTTCCACACCTCAGGACAAACTGGTGCCGGTACTCTCACCCATACACCGCTGCCTTGAACGGCGCCTGGCCGACCCGCCGGTAGGCTGCTAGGAACGTCTCGCCGTCCTGCCGGAGCCCGATATAGGCATCGACGATCCTTTCCACCGCGCCCGGCACCTCCTCGGCGGAAAAGCCGGGGCCCATGATCTGGCCGATGGAAGCGTGTTCGTCGGCCGAGCCACCGAGCGTGATCTGATAGAATTCCTTGCCGGCCTTGTCGAGGCCGAGGATGCCGATATGACCGGCATGGTGATGGCCACAAGCGTTGATGCAGCCACTAATCTTGATCGCCAGGTCACCAATCTGCTTTTGCCGTTCAGGTTCGGCGAAGCGGATCGACAGCGCCTGCGCAATTGGAATGGACCGCGCCGTCGCCAGCGCGCAATAGTCGAGGCCGGGGCAGGCGATGATGTCGGTGATCAGGCCGAGATTGGCGGTCGCCAGCCCGGCTTTGGTCAGGCCGTGGAACAGCGCCACCAGATCGCGCTGGCGGACAAAGGGCAGCACCAGGTTCTGCGTGTGCGTGACACGGATTTCACTGAGTGAGAAGCGGTCGGCAAGGTCGGCAACAGCGAGCATTTCCGCCGCTGTGGCGTCGCCGGGAATGCCACCATCGGGTTTCAGCGAGATCGTGACGATGGCATAGCCGGGAACTCGATGCCGAGCGATATTAACCTCGTGCCAGCGCTTGAACACAGCGTTGACCTTCAGCGTCGCCGCGAGTTCA
>JANNSA010000183.1:0-2163 GCA_031402115.1 Hyphomicrobiaceae bacterium
GTTGACGTTGTCCGCGAACTTGGTCCCCTTGATCATGATATGCACCCTCTCCCACCTCGGACCCCCACTCCTCGCAAGTGGTTTAGCCCATTCCAATCTCGTCATGTTGCGCATTGCAGTTTTAATTCATGTCCCTATCAATCCAAAGTGTAATCAAATTGGACACTGGTATTTCACTTTTGTTTACCCAAAAAAACAGCAGGTAACTTCCTGTAAACCTGCAATGCGCAACATGACGAGATTGGAATGGGCTAAACCACTTGCGAGGAGTGGGGGTCCGAGGTGGGAGAGAGTGCATATCATGATCAAGGGGACCAAGTTCGCGGACAACGTCAACGTATTATCCGTGCCGCTCTATGATGGCGGCTATAATGGCCGTGAAGGCAACGACACCCTTCAGGGCGCAGCCGGCGACGACACATTGTTCGGCGGCAAGGGCAATGACACCGTAGTTGGCGACGCCGGCAGCGATTTCCTGAAGGGCGACACCGGCAACGACATCATTTTCGGCGGTGGCCAGGCCGATACGATCTATGGCGGCGAAGGCAATGACTTCGCAAGCGGCGACGCCGGCGCCGACCGCGTGTTTGGCGGCAAGGGCGATGACTCGCTGTTTGGCAGCTGGGGCAGCGACACAATCCGTGGCGGCATCGGCAATGACATCCTGACCGGCGATGGACCTTACGGCGATAGCAGCAACGACACCGGCGACATCCTTCGCGGCGATGCCGGCAATGACACCCTGTCAGGCGGCGCTGGCGCTGATCTGCTCGTCGGTGGCGCTGGCACTGACGTGATGACCGGCGGACTCGACGCCGACACCTTCACCTGGTCGCTCAACGACGTCAAAACCGCCACTGTCCAGGATACGATCACGGACTTCCATGGCGGCGACATCCTCAACCTGGCAGCCGTGCTGAGCTACGTCACTGGCGACAAGCTGGAAGCCATCCGCTTCACCGAGACCCAGCAAGGCACGATGGTCGCGGCGGCTGTCGGCGCACAGCACGCTTTCCTCAACGTCGCGTTCTTAAGCGGCGCCTACGAACTGGATCTCAACCACATGTTCAGCAACGGCGACATTCTGGTCTGACAAGCGCGAACGGTGAATTGCTCTCTCTGGCGAACTGGCGGGAAGCACCCTTGGTGTTTCCCGCCATTTTCGGTCGTGTCAGCTACAAAGATTGGCCTTCGAACGCTTTGATCTGCGTATCGAGCTCGACATAGCTCTCGCACGAGATACCGCAGCGCGCGGAAATTTCCGTCAATTGCGCCTTTGCACCAGCCAGATCGCCCTTCTGCAGAAACGCCTCGCCAAGATACTCGCGGGTTTGCACATTGTTGGCGTCGATCTTCAAGGCGCGGCCGTAATAGTCAAACGCTTCATCAACGCGGCCGGATTTACGTAAGGCATAGCCAATCATTGTCAGCACACGGGTATCATCGGCATTGCGCACCGCACCGAGAACAGTGAGGGCACCCGCATAGTCCTGATCGTCCTTGGCCAGGCCAAGGCCAGCCGCGTAAAGCGATTCATCATCGAACAGGGCTGAATACTTCTTCACGCAAGTGCGATAAGCGCGCGTGTTTGGCGTCAGCTCCTTGCATTCCTTGGGGACCACCGGCTTGGCCGGCTGCGTTGGCTGCGACGGTGCCGCCAGAGCCGTGCTGACGCCGAGCGCCAACAGGGGAACAAGCATCGCCGCAGCAAGACCACCCATCAGATGCAGTCGCTCAGGAGTTCGGGCCATCGGGACTTTCCTTCAGCTTGTCAGGGGGACTTTAAGGTGCGCGATCCATGATCGTCCTACCATAGAGGTGTAATGGGGTCGAACGCCGGTCAAGTGAGTTCACGCATCCGTGATCTCCACGCGTGTTCCGCAGCCCGACCGGCAGCCAGTCGCTATCCCGCTTTGCAGAAGCTGCAACGAAAAAGAGCCCGTCACCGGGCTCTTTGCAGTCGATCAACCAAAACTGGTGGTAGGACCGTCAACACGACCAGTGAATCACTGTGAGTTCGGCTGTGCGGCGCTGTAGCAGCGTAGGGTGCGAAAGGCGTCTTCGCCGTATCGCACCAGAGACCGGCACCCACGGCCGGTTTCGGTGCGATACGGCCTGCAGAAGGCCTTTCGCACCCTACATAGTCGCACCAGAGGCTGGCGT
>JANNSA010000184.1:0-2573 GCA_031402115.1 Hyphomicrobiaceae bacterium
CGATATCGACGGCGAGGTCGGACTGCCGTCCCCGGAGATGGAGCTTGATTTGTCGGTGGGCACGGCGACGGCCTCGGTGCCCGAACCCGTGCTGGCGCCGCGCGTCAAACTGGCGAGCCTGGGTGACCTCAACCTGCCGAAAGCCGGCAAGCGGTTGGGCCTCGACAAATTCATCAAGGGCCTGAACATCGAGGCGACGATTCAAGCGCCGGGCAAGTACAAGCCGGCAACAAAGACAACGGCTGCAGCGGCGGTCGACGATGCTGAGAGTCTTGTACCTCCGGAACCCGAACCGATCAGCCAGCAGGCGTTCCTGTCGCGCGTCGGCTGGGCCTCAGCGCCGGAAGCCGATGACGACCACGACAGCGAGTTGAGCTTTCGCGCCTTTCCGCTCGGCCCGTTGCTGACGGCACAGCCGAGCATCGACAATCCGGTGCTGGCGGCGCTGCACGCCCCCGATCTGGCCCAGGCCCGCGATCTGATCGGCCGCTCCGACGAACTCGGCCTCGGTTTCCTGCCTCGCTGGCAAGTTGCGGAACTCGCCTGGGGCGGCGAACTCAACGGCAGCGATGGCGGTTTGATGCTGAAAAAGGCGGCAGGCGGCAACGTCACGCGGCCGGTCAAGACAGCGGTACGGTGAGGGCGTAAGGTGGTAATTGCGCCCGCCATGCAGTCGCATACCCTTATCAACTCCGACAGAGCGGGCCAGCCAATACCGCCCAAGTTGGCCTAACCCAGCAACCTGTCGTATTCGGCGTGTATCCCAATCCAGTACCATGTCATCGTATTGCTTTCGCGCAGTCCAAGTGTCCGGTAGTGCAGGCCAATTCGGACTGAGTAGATCGGGTGACGTCGGCTGACGCGCTTGAAATGCCATGATGGATGGCTGGGGTTATCGAGCCAAAGCTGATCAATCTCGCGCGCCCGATCCTGCTCTTTTGGCTGCAGGGCGGCAAAACATCCCAAAACGCCTGATTAGTCTGGGACTTCACGACTTGCCAGTGTCAATGGACGTTGATGGATCCCTCGGCATTACATTCCCCGCAGCAACATCGGCCCGCACATCTTGTGCCATGCGAGCGAACAGTGCTCCGCTGCGCGGATCAGCGAACAGCTCATCCCATTTTCGTTCCGAGCGGACCATCTCTAACAAGTCCTGAGCAATCGCCGCTTGTGCATCGGCCGGCATCGCCTTTAGCTCTTCGAGTGCTAGTTCAAGCACAGTTGACAGGGTTGCTCTCCTTCAGCTGGAGTATAGCGCATTGTCCGCTCGGTTGTAGTGTCAGGTTGGTCGTTTGACATGCCCGCAAGGCGATCCGTGATAGAGCCATTCCAATGAGTTGTGTACTCCTGCTTGTTTGGGCCAATGCCAGCAGCGATGGTCTCACGCACGGCATTGCCGCTTGGCCGACAGCCGCGTTCGGGGCTAGATAACGTTCTCCTCTTTTCCCCAATCTCCGGAGCCCCCCATGGAACATCGCACACTCGGACGGTCTGGTCTGAAAGTCCCCGTGCTCAGTCTTGGCACTGGCACGTTTGGCGGTGGCAACGACTTCTTCAAGGCCTGGGGCAGCACGGATGCCAAAGGCGCGACGCGGCTGGTGGATGTCTGCCTGGATGCTGGGCTGAACTTCTTCGACACGGCCGACGTCTATTCCACTGGCATGGCCGAGACGATCCTGGGCGCGGCGATCAAGGGCCGCCGCGACAAACTGCTGATTTCCACCAAGGCGACGTTCAACATGAGCGACGCACCGAATGCGGTTGGCTCGTCGCGGCATCACTTGATGAAGGCCTGTGATGCCAGCCTGAAACGGCTCGGCACCGATCATATCGATGTCTACTTCATGCATGGATTCGATGCGCTGACGCCGGTCGACGAGACCTTGCGAGCGCTTGATGACCTGCAGCGCGCCGGCAAGATCGGCCAGATCGGCTGCTCCAACTTCTCCGGCTGGCACGTGATGAAGTCGATCGCGCAGTCGGAGCGGCACGGGCTGGCACGCTATGCTGTGTATCAGGGCTATTACTCGCTAATCGGACGCGACTACGAGGAAGAGCTGATGCCGCTTGGGCTCGACCAAGGCGTCGGCCTGATGGTCTGGTCGCCGCTCGGCTGGGGCCGGCTTACTGGCAAGCTGATGCGCGGCAAGCCACTGCCTGACGGCCGCTTGAAGCAAGGTGGCGGCGCCGGCGGGCCGGTTGTCGATGACGACTATATGTTCACGGTGTTGGAGGCGATTGAAGCGGTCGCCAAGGAAACCGGCAAATCCGTGCCGCAGGTGGCGCTGAACTGGCTGCTGCTGCGGCCAAGTGTCTGCAATCTGGTAATCGGTGCGCGCGACGAGGCGCAGCTCAAGGACAATCTGGGTGCGGTCGGCTGGTCGCTGACGCCGGCGCAGGTTGCCCAACTCGACAAGGTGAGTGACCGTCACCCCAGCTATCCCTACTGGCACCAGCGCGACTTCGGCGAACGCAATCCACGCCCGGTTTGAACCACTTAGACCGACGCCGCGATTAACCGTACGCGGCCCAGTTCTTGCATCCTCTGTCGTCACCTGCTGCCGGACGCC
>JANNSA010000185.1:0-3764 GCA_031402115.1 Hyphomicrobiaceae bacterium
CGCGCTGCCCGCCATGGAGAACGTGGCGCTATGGCACGAGCGCGATATTTCGCACTCGTCCGTCGAGCGCATGATCGGGCCTGATGCGACCGTCACGCTCGACTTCGCGCTGAACCGCTTGAGCGGCGTCATCGAAAAGCTCGTCGTCTATCCGGCGAATATGAAAAAGAACCTGGACCGTCTCGGTGGCCTGCACAATTCGCAGCGCGTGCTGCTGGCGTTGACGCAGGCCGGCAGCACGCGCGAGGACGCCTATGCGCTTGTCCAGCGCAATGCCATGAAGACCTGGGAGCTGGGCCGAGATTTCCTGACCGAACTGAAAGCCGATTCCGATGTGACGGCTAAAATCGCAGGCCGCGACCTCGAAGCCATGTTCGACCTCAGCTACCACACCAAGCACGTGGAGACGATTTTTAAGAGGGTGTTTGGGTAGGGGTGACCCTTCTGCTTTTGACCCAAGCCGAACAATTTTTGCAGGTTCAATGATTGGATGCATCTATCTCTTGGGGCGCGCTGCGACAATCTTAATTTGTTGGAAACTGGGAACAACGGCCTCCCTTCGCGGCGCCGGCAAAACATTAGGTTTTAGAAGATTTCATCATAAAGCGATTTGTTATGGAGCCCATCGATCCTACTCTGAAAGCGATACTCACTTTCGTGAAGTGGGCGACGTGTGATTTTGATCGCTCGAGCCACGGAGTTCTCGTCCATGTGATTGAACGGAATACGTGGACGAAGAATGCTGACGGTGCATTGAGACGGAAAAACATCGGAACGCCTGTCGTTCACAGATTGATTGACGTGTTGAAGCAGACCAATGAAAAATTGTGGGGCATCACAAACAACGCTGTACAGACGGATCCGTTGTTTGCCCCATACATCGCAGGAATGGTTGGTACAGAAATGGGCACGACCGCGTTTTCGGCTGACAGTATTATCTACGGCTGCGTTGCTTCGCAGGTCACTCCAGAATTTGAATTAGTCTACGACGAAGATCGGTTGAAGGCCAAGTACACGGAGCTGCGAAGTGCTTTTATCAGGGAGACGATACAGGCCACGATCTTGGTGCCACTCCCGGGGTTGACGGTTACCCTGCCCGCCCAACGTTTCGAACTCTCACCAAATATCTCGTTTGGCGAGTTCAGTGAACAAGATTTCAGCGCATGCGCTAATGCTGCCATCGTCGATCCAGTATCGCAAAGCCATCCACTGATAGAAGCGCGCAATGGATTTGGCTGTCGGGCTGTTGTGGATTTACCCGCAGTCCGTTGGCCTCCTGGTACGCCGTTCGGAGGCTTGCCTGCAATGCACCGAAAAGGCCTGGGTTTTGGTGAGCTTGTATGGTGGGCATTCGACGAGTTTGTCGAAGCCATGTTGTTCACACTCAGGCTTGCGGGCTCAGAGAAGATCATTGCCCCCGGCGCAATACTATTCGTCGACGATATAAGTGGGAGGGGTTCCAGCTCCTACCGACGCGTGACGCCCCCCTCTTGGGCAGCGAGTTACACAATCGATGAGGAAACCGCGGAGCGCATAACCGAGCTTTGGGAAGTCTTGACGAAATCGAAACACAAGCGGCGACTACCACGCATTTGTTCTCGTCGGTTCAATGCCAGCCTTGATCGATTGAGTGTAGAGGACGCAATTGCTGACATGACCATTGCCGCGGAAGCGCTATTCTTAAGTGATCAACAAAAAGATCGCAGCGAAATGGGATACCGGTTGCGGTTGCGAGCCGCGAAGTTGTTGGAGAGTTGCGGATATGATCCGCAGGAAGTCGCGAGCACAATGGCGAAAGCTTATGAGCTGCGGAGCACGGTCGTGCACGGACGAGAACTGGCGGAGAAAGTTAAGCTTGGCGGCAAGGATTTGTCGATCGATGAGTTCTTGTCGCAAGTCATTCACATGATGCGTGATGCGTTGGCCGCGAGCGCAAAAGAATATGCCGCCGATGCAAATTTTGCCACAACAGCTTATTGGGACAACCTGATCATCGGATCTCGAAAGCGAGACGACGAGGGGACGTAGTTCGCAAATACAAAACATTCTTCCTGCAACGACACCATAGAGTCATGCAGGATGACAGATGCTCGCCGCCACGACGGAACTATTGCATTTTTCTGGTTTCCGCGATCGTCTCCTCCTGACCCATAGCTGGCTAAACCCTGTCATCCAATACCTTGTGCCTAGTATCCATTCCGCCGCTTGCTCTGGTGCCCGTTGATCAATGAATCCCGGGCACAAGGCCCGGGATGACAATCGCGGAATGATCGCGCACGCCCCTCCCCGCGGCGTCCCCGGCCGGGACAGCCGCGCGGGCTGCGCGGCTGCGCAGATCCGTCATCGCCCTGCCTTGCAAACGGCCAAGCATAAGCGACAATGCCGTCATGGCAACGCACGACCCTGCTCGTCCTGCTCCTTCCGTCTGGCTCGCGGCCACAAGCCAGCTCGACGCCAAGCGCATTGCCGTGACGCTTGGCGCGCTGATTGTCTACCGCCTCGGCCTGCTGATCCCGGTGCCGGGCATCGATGTCAACGCGCTCGCGGCGTTCGACGCCCCGCAAACGGTCTTGAGCTTCGATGTATTGGCGCGCGTCTCGGTGTTTGCGCTCGGCATCGGGCCGCTCTTTTCGATGCTCATCTTGGCCCAAGTGTTGAAGCTTGCAGCCCCCGGTCTCGACGCATGGACGCGGGACGAACCCGGGTTCAGCAACAGCTTTGGCCGCGGCCTCGCCGCCACCGCGCTCGCGCTTGCGGCTTTCCAAGGCTACGGCATCGCGCTGGCGTTAGAAGCCATGAATGGCGTTGGCGGGTCGAGCCTAGTGCCTGAACCGGGGTCCGCTTTCCGGATGGGTGTCATTATTTCTCTCGTTGCCGGAACGGCCGCGGTCATCTGGCTCGCCGATCTGATCACGCGGTACGGTGTTGGCAGCGGCTTCTGGATCATGCTTCTAGCGCCTGAAGTGGCAAGCCTCGCGCACTTTCCTGGCGCCGCACTTGAGTTGCACGGCATCGGCCAAGTCGCGGCGATACAAATGCTGCTGCTTGGAGCCTGCGTCCTTGCCAGCATCGCCGCCCTCGTCGCGTTGACGCGCATGCTGACGGCGGAAATGTCGAAAGACGATGCCGCCATCCGCCGGCCCCAGCGCTTTATCGCCGAGGCTTTACTGTGGCCGCCGCTTGTTGCGCTGGTCTTTTCCGGGTACGTGGCGGGGTTATTTGCAGCGCTGAAAACATGGCGCGGCGTCGGCGATCCGGGGCCTGCCCTGTTTGCGTTCGCCACGCCAAGTCACCTGCTGCTCGTCGCTGTGCTGATTGCGTTTCTAACTTTCGCCTTCACACGTGTGTTGCGGCTGTACCCGCTTTCTGCGCGCACGATTGCGGACCAGGAACCCGACGCGTCGATCCGCTGGGCTGCGCTGTGCGCGCTGGCCACAATCGCCATTGTCGTTGCCATGGAGTTGTTCCTGAAGGACGCGTTTCCAACCTTCCTTGAGGGCGGATGGCTGATTGCACTTGTGCTCACGTGCCTGGCCATTCTCCCGGGCAATGCGGCCTTGCTGTTTCCAGACCCGGAACCGGTCCAGAACCCATCGGAAGATGCCTAGCTGCCGCCCCGGCGTACGCGTCAAAAATCCGCCGCAAGTGTGGAAGAAACAGCGGGTGTAGCGCCGCCCTCTCCTTGCGCCGCTCCAGGAGCCGACGATGAGCCTTTAGCCAGACACCCTTTGCAGCAAACCGCATCGCCCAAGCAATTCCGCTTG
>JANNSA010000186.1:0-12148 GCA_031402115.1 Hyphomicrobiaceae bacterium
CGAACACAACGGACGGCTGTTCCGGCGCATTCTGTCGGAGCAAGGCAACCGCGCCGGCGCCGGTGTCGACGTGCTGGAAACCGCGCTTGCCGCTGTCAAGGCGACCGGGGTCAGGCACTTAGCGACTCAAATGCCAGACCGCACCATGGATGACACTTCAATCGCCTTGCTGGCTCAGGCCGCTACGTCGCCCGGCCGGTAGTCCGTTATTCAGTAGTGCGATATCATGCAGCGAGGCGTTCTTCAGGTCAAGATGTCTACCGGCTGCTGCCAATGCCTGACCCCGAAGCGGCGCTTAAGGACAGTCAGCACAACCAGTGCATCACTGCGAGTGCGGTTGTGCGGCGTCGGGTGCGAAAGGCGTCTTCGCCGTGTCGCACCAAAACGAGCCGCAGCGCCAGCCTCTTCGCCCTATCGCACCAGTGCGGGCTCCAGCGCCAGCCTCTGGTGCGATACGGCCTGAAGACGGCCTTTCGCACCCTACCCAGCCGCAACTCAGTTTGCCGATGCATTGGCAGCGATTAGTGTTCGCAGTGCCCTAAGGGCCTGGTGGACCACCGAAGCGGAATTTCCGGATGCGCTTCGAAAGGGCGAGGCGCTCTGCTGGCGTCATGGCTTCCACCAAGTTCACGATCGGCCCGATCGCAGCGCCGCGGCCGCTGCCTTCGCCGTCCATGAATTGCCGCAACGTTGCTTCAAACGCCAGCCGGTCAAACGGCTCCTGGATCAGGAACTCTTGCGCCTTTTTGTGCGCGTCCTTCAAGCCCTGCCGGCCTTGCCGCAAGGCCGCTCGCACAGCTTCAACTTGTGGTTCCAGCACCGCCCGGCGCTCCGCCGGCAGCTCGCGCAGGAACCGCATTGCCGGGCCCGCCATGGCATCGTGTCCGCCACGCCGCCAGTCCATTGCGCGATGCGCGAGCGCACCAAGAACCAACAGGTTGAGCGCCAGCGACGCGATCAACAACAGCGTGGTCCAGGACCAGCGGCGGCTTGCCGGCACCGGTTCAAGAGCCGAACCTGATCCCGTTGCATCACCGCTCGTCATAGCACGTCCTCACCACCGGTTTCGGCGTCCGTCTCAAACACACCGATGATGTCTGTCTCGGTGGCAATCTCGAACTGCCCCGCCACGACGCTGTCAATCCAATTGGAAACCGGTGATTGACCGCCGAGCCACAGGCCCATCAGTATCGAGGCGGCCAACAATCCACCAACCAGCGCCCGGCCCGGCGCCTGGTCCAGCGACGCAGTCCGCCGCGATGCCGACGCGTACACCGGCGCCGGGTTGCTGCGGCCGGAGGTGGCGCGCCGGGCCGGCATGAGCCCAGGCGGCGAATGGTTTGATTGTGCGCTACCTTCTGCTTGCACCAACTTGACGATCCGCGCCGTCAACTCAAGCTGCGCGGTTCTGGTCCGGGCTGGCGCTGCTTGCAGCACCTGATCGAGCGCCCGCGCCTCAGCCAAGGCCACGCGGGCGGGCCGCGACTGGGCAAGCAGCGCCGTCATTGCAGCGCGTTCCAGCACCGGCCAGCACGCCGCATCGCCACCATGCACATCAAGCAGATGCGCCAGGCGCGGCAACACCATCTGATCCGTGGCGTCGTTTTCGTTTGTCATCGTTGTGGTCCGTGGCCCGTCGCTTCGCTGCTCTGTCGTTCGCATATTGGCGCGAGCTTTATCCGTCTGGTTCGTCTGGCAAGAGACTGCGCCATTCGCCGGCCAGTGAACTCTTGAGGCTGCGGCGGCCGCGCGCCAGTAGCGACTCGACCGCTTCCACTGAGACGCCGAGAATGTCGCCGGCCGAGGCCATATCGAGCCCTTCATAGTGGCACAACACCAGTGCCAGCCGCTGCCTTTCCGGCAATTGCTGGAGGGCAGCGTCAACTCGGGCAGCAACTTGCCTAGTCGCAAGCGCGCGGTCCTGGTCCGGCGCCACCGGGATCAGCTCCAAGCCGTCATTGCTCTGCGGCTTGCGCGCGCGCAAGCGATCGAGTGACAGATTGGCGGTGACCCGATACAGCCAACCGCCGAGCCCGTTTGCCGGCACCTCAAGCGTATCCCGGCTGCGCCACAGCCGCAGGAACGCTTCCTGCGCCACATCTTCGGCATCGGCATCACCACCCAGCATGCGCCGTGCCACCGCAACCAGCCGGGGCAAGTGCCGGCTGACGACACTGCGGAAAGCCGCTTCGTCGCCAGCCCGCACTCTGAGCATCATCGCAGCATCGTCCGATGCCGGGGTGGACAGGCCAGCCACCATCGCGGCTCCTGAAGCCAGGGACGGGCGTGTTGATGGATTCGCATCCACCGTTCTGCCGGTCGCATCCACCAACAATCTGCCCCATCCCCGCTTTGGCACGCACGCGCTTAGCCGGCTACAGATTGAGCCGCCATTGCATCATCAAAGGCAGTTCGTCCTTGGTTATGCGCCCGTTGCCGTCCAGATCGCGTTTGGCAAAGTGCTCGCGCGCTGGTTGATCAAACTCGACCTTGGTGACGCTGCCGGACTTGTCTGCGTCGAGCACATGCATGAGGCGGCGCTTCCAGTCGCCCACCAGCGTCTGCGTGAACTGCGTCAGTTCGCTCGCGTCGACCTTGCTGTCCTTGTTGGCATCGGCCAGTTCGAACATTTTGCCCGGTACGGCGCGGCCCAAGGCTTCTGGCGGCGGCGGCGGTGAAGCCGCCGGCGGTGGCGCGACTGCCGTCGTGCCGTCACCTGCGGGCGGCGGCGGCGGCGCATCCGTCTCGCCGGTCATGTCACCCATCATGTCGCCGGCGGGCCGCTCGCCGCGATCCGAGCCCCGATGGCCCCAGCCGTGCTGACCCCAGCCGCCGCGACGGCCGCGCCGGTTCATCTTCTCGTCAAATTCGGCCTTGGTGACCACGCCATCGAAGTCATCATCGAGCATGGCCTTGACCCGGTTCGCGAGGTTGTCGGCCCTCGTCTTGACTGTGGCATCGATCTCGGCGGCTTCGACCGTACCAGATTTATCGGCGTCAAACCGGGCAAAGCACACGACCCTCTGCGTCGCTTCCTTGTCCCAGGCGATGCCATCGGCCTTGAGCGCATCGCGCATCTCTTGCGGCTTTAGACGGGCTTCCCGGCACAGATCATCCATCTGTCCGCCCAACATACCGTGACCGCCCATGCCATGATGTCCGCCTTTCCAGCCGCCATGACCATGGCGTGCGACGGCAGCAGCACCACCCAAGCTGACCACCAGCGTTAGTGCGCCAGCGGCAATGAGCCAAGTTCGCTTTGCAACCATGTGTCTCTGTCTCCTCTTGTGCCTGCCGGCTTTGGCGGGCGTTGGAGCATCAACGTGAGCATCCGTGGAATTCCGTCGCTCGGCGACTTTGCGCAACGCGTGCACCTGCCTCAGGCGGCGCGTCCGATCAGACGGTCGAAGATTCCGGCCACGGCCAATTCCGTCTCGCGCAGACTGGCTTCCAGTAACATGAAGTCCGGCAAACCGGCGGCACGTGCCAGAAGAGCTTTCAGGCCGGCCGTGGCTAGAGCTGGTTCGAAGGCGCCGGCGACGCACAGCCTCAGCGTCTGCGACAGCGCCTGATACAGATGCATGGCGGGGATCAGAACTTCCGCATCGCCGGCCGCAAGAATGCTGGCATCGGCCAGTCGCTGCAAGGCGCCTATGGTTGTTTGATCCAATATCTCAGGGCGTTCGTGGGCATGCACGAGCTGCAGATATTGCGCAACAAACTCAATATCGACCAGGCCGCCGCGCACTTGCTTGAGCTGCCAGATGTCCGCCGTGCCCTTGGCGGTCTCCAGCCGTCCACGCATCTCAGCGACATCGGCTTTGATCTTGTGGCGGTCGCGCTTGGTCACCAGCACATCGCGGATGACACGCTCAATCCTGGCTTTCAGTTCCGCATCGCCACTGAGCACACGGGCCCGCGTCAAAGCGAGGTGCTCCCACGTCCAGGCTGACCTCTGCTGGTACTCGGCGAAACCCTGCCAATGCGTGGCGACCGGCCCGGCGCTGCCTGACGGCCGCAACCGCATGTCAACTTCGTACAGCCGGCCCTCGGCGGTTGGCGCTGCCAGAGCCGCTATCAGCCGTTGCGTCAGCCGGGCATAGTATTGCTGGCCCGACAGCGAACGCGGCCCCGTCGACCCTTGTGCCTCTGCGTCATAGTCATAAAGCACCATCAGATCGAGGTCGGAGTTGGCCGCCATCTCGCGACCTCCGAGCTTGCCCATGGCGACAACCGCGGAAGCGCCGCCCGGCATCAACCCATGCTGACGGGCAAGATCCGCGGTGACGGCGGCGTGTAGGGCAGCGATCATCGCATCCGCCAGTCGTGCGTAGGCTCCCCCCGCCTGTTCGGCAGTAATGGTATCAGTCAGCACGCGCACGCCGATCAGGAAGGACAGTTCGCCGCCAAGCACGCGCGCCCGGTCCAACTTGTCCGCCAATTCGCCAATTCCAGACAGCTCAGTGGCCACGCGCTGCTCAAGATCATCACCTGACGGCAGGGCGCCAAAGAAGCCGGGATCAAGGACGGCATCGAGCAGGCGCGAGCGACGGCTCAGCATCTCGGCCAGGCGCGGCGCGGCACCCAGGATGGAGGCCAGCAGCGCCAGCAGCCTGGGGTTGGAACGCAGCAGCGAAAACAACTGCACGCCAGCCGGCAATGCGGCCAGGAACCGGTCAAACGCCGCCAACGTCACATTGGCGTCGCCGGTCGCACCGAAGGCCTGCAGCAACACGGGCTGCACTTCCGTCAATCGCTCGCGGGCGCGGGCGCTGCGCATTGCCTGATAGCGGCCAAAATGCCAGCCTTTGACAATCGCAATCGTCGTGGAAGCATCGGCATAGCCGAGTTGCGCGAGCGTTTCGAGAGTGGCGGGATCGTCGTCATCGCCCACGAACATCATGTTGCCCGTACCGGTCGTCAGCTCCGGCACATGTTCAAACAACACGGCATAGTGCCGTTGCACGGTGCTCAGTTCGGCGCGCAAGGCAGCGTCGAAGGCCACACTATCGGCGTGGCCGCAAAAGCGCGCGATCTGCAGCAGTTTGTCGGGCTCATCGGGCAGCGTTTGCGTCTGCTCGTCGGCGATCATCTGCAAGCGATGTTCCACCGTGCGCAGCAGCAGATAAGCGCACTCCAGGTCGCTGGCGACTTCCGGCTTGATCCAGCCGCGCGCCGCCAATCCGTGGAGAGTGTCCAAGGTTCGCGGCGACCGCAAGTCAGGCTGCCGGCCACCGGCGATCAATTGCTGGGTCTGGGCAAAGAACTCGATCTCGCGGATACCGCCACGGCCGAGTTTGATGTTGTGTCCGGCCACCCGGATGTCACCAAAGCCCTTGACCGCATGGATCTGCCGCTTCATGGCGTGGATGTCGGCGATCGCGGCGAAGTCGAGATATTTGCGCCAGATGTAGGGGGTCAGTTCCTTTAGAAACTGCCGTCCGGCTTCGAGATCACCAGCCACGGTCCGTGCCTTGATCAGCGCCGCCCGCTCCCAGTTCTGGCCGAAGCTTTCGTAATAGTGCAGTGCCGCATCGCACGACAAAGCGATCTGCGTCGAACCGGGGTCGGGCCGCAGCCGCAAATCGGTGCGGAACACATAGCCGTCGGCGGTGCGCTCCTGCATGGCCCGCACCAGATCGCGCGTCAGCCGCACGAAGAACACCTGCGGATCAATGCCATCAGCAAGCCGAGCTTTGGCAGTCTCGAAGAACACGATCAGGTCGATGTCGCTTGAGTAATTCAGTTCGCGAGCGCCATGCTTGCCCATCGCCAGCACGAAGTAGCCAGAGTCCTGATCCGGCGTCAGACCGTCACCCAACCATTGCCCGGCACGTTGCGCGCGCAGCAGCAGGAACCGCACGACCGCCGTCAGCGCCACGTCGGCGGCGTCGCTGAGCGCCTCGGTAACCTGCATCACCGACCAGGCGCCGCTCGTATCAGCCAGTGCTGTCAGCAAAGCGATCTCGGCTTTGTAGTGACGCAGCAACGGCATCAGGTCCGTTAGACTGGCGACGGTGCCGCTGGCTGCCAGTATTTCCCCGCCGATGGCTTGGGCATGGGCGTGCGGCGGACGCACCAGGCAACGCAGCAACCGCGCCGGATCGCGGCTGGCAAGTGTCGCGAGATAGGGCGAGCAGCTGAACACCCCGGCCAGCAGACCGCGCAGCTTGGTGTCTGTCAGCAGGTCAGTCAGGGCCCCAGCTGCACCGTCGCCTGTCAAACCCTCTGCCAGTGCCGCAAACGTGCGCTCAACGCGCCCACTGTCATGAATCACCGGTGACGCCGTGATGCTGTCGCGGATCGGCAGATCGGCCATTCAGGCTCCATCATGGCTCGGTGTTGATCGGGAACACCAGAATGGTTGCAGCATCGACGGCAAGACTAACCTCGTCGCCCCGAGCATAGCCGTTGAGCCCTGGCACCCGGGCTCGCAACTGGTCGTCAAGGCCATCAACGGCCAGTTCCAGAACTGCGACATCGCCGAGAAACTTGATATCGCGGATGCGCGCTGCCCGGCCTTGGCCAGCCGGCAGCAAATCCACCGCGCGCTGCCGCAAGCCCAGCGTCACGCGGTGCATGTCGGCCAAGCCTGGTGCCGGCACACGGCCAAAGATTGTGTCGACGCTGCCTTGCCGGACCACGCCTTCAAACTCGTTGATATGCGAGAATAGGCGCGCCACGTCCAAATTGGCCGGCTCGCCATACAACGCCTCGGCGGTGCCAATCTGCAGCAGCCGCCCAGCCCGCATCACCGCGATGCGATCCGCCAGCCGCATCGCCTCTTCGGGATCGTGTGTGACGATGATCGACGTGGCGCGCGTCTCTTTCAGGATCGTCAGCGTTTCTTCCTGCATCGACTGGCGCAGGTGCTGATCGAGGCCGGAGAACGGCTCGTCCATCAGCAATACGGCAGGACGTGGCGCCATAGCCCGTGCCAGCGCCACGCGCTGCTGTTCGCCACCCGACAGCGCATTGGGATAACTATCGGCATAGCGGCCAAGTCCAACCCGCTCCAACACCGATGTCGCGATGCGCAACGCCTCGGGCTTCGGCAAGGACCACAAACCAAATGCGACGTTCTGCAGGTTCGTCATGTGCGGAAACAGCGCGAATTCCTGGAACATCAAGCCTATATTGCGCTTTTCGGGCACCACGAACCGATTCGGACCCGCGAGCTCATAGCTGTCCAACAGCACCCGGCCAGACGACGGTTTCTCGATGCCGGCCGCGATCCGCAGCAATGTGGTTTTGCCACAGCCCGAGGCGCCCAGCAGGCAAACAATCTGCCCAGGCTCAACATCGAAGCTGACACCTTGTAGTGCATGGGCGTCACCATACCAGCGGCGCACATCCTCAAAACTCAGCCGGGCTGCGAAAGTTGCGCCCGTCGAGCCGCGCCGGCCCCAATGCAACGAGGCCGGAGCCGCCGGCTGCGTTGGGCGCGCGCTACTCTTCCTCGCCATCGCCAGCGCGGTGTTCAACCTCTGTCTCATCCTCCAGAGGTAGTTCGTCAGCCGCTAGGCTGGCAAGGATTGCCGGATCTGGCAGCTTGAAATCAGCAGGAATAGCGCCATCCAGCAGCCCGGCGACCTTCAGATCAGCAAGCCCCGGTAAGTCGGCGATGCTGGCCAAGCCGAAATGCGTCAGGAAGCCGTCGGAGGTGCCATAGGTCAGAGGGCGTCCAGGCGCCCGGCGGCGGCCGCGCCAGCGCACCCAGCCCGTTTCCAGCAAAACGTCCAGCGTCCCCTTGGAGATTACGACGCCACGAATCGCCTCGATCTCGGCGCGCGTCACCGGCTGATGATAGGCGATGATCGCCAGGGTCTCCATGGCGGCTCGCGACAGCCGCTTCGGCGTCTCACGCTGTTCCTGCAGGATGCAGGCCAGGTCGCTGGCCGTACGAAACATCCATTTGCCGGCGACACGCACGAGGTTGACGCCGCGATAGCGATAAGCCGACTGGAGCTCAACCAGGAGCGCCGCGACATCAACCGACGCATCATAATGGCGGGCGACCGTGCGCGCATCCAAGGGTTCGGATGCAGCAAACAACAACGCCTCCAGCATCCGTAAATGCTGGGCATGCTGGGACCAGACGGTTTCACCACGCCCTGCAGCCGGGTCAACCGCTGCAGCCAGCGCCGCCGAACGACCGGGTTGTGCTTCGTCTGCCTGTGTGGCGTCACGCGCGCGCAAGGGCTGCTCGCCCTTGGCGGCGTTGCGTAGCATCTCTGGTCTATGCATCGCGATCTGCTTCCTCGCGGCTCTCGTCAACTGACTTCGGCCGTACGAATATTGGCCCATATGGCGTGTTCTGTCGAAGGTCGATACGACCTTCACGAGCTAGTTCCAGCACGGCACCGAGGCTGCTGGCAAGCACCGTGCGCCGCATTGGCGGATCGCGAAACCAGCGCCGCAGATGCTGATCCAGCGCTGACCAATCACCAGTGACGCCGAGCCAGGCCGTCAGCCGGTCACGTGCCTCTTTGATTGACCACACCTGCCGCTGCGGCATGACGAGGACAGCGGGACGTGCACGAGCCCGCTGACGCGCGGCGTAAGCCGCCACCAGATCGCGGATGTCTGCGGTCAGGCGAAACGTGATCTGCACGTCCACCGGTTCCGGCGCACCTCGCCCAAAAACGTCAAGTCCCAGTTGCGCGCGCTGCAGCAACGATTGGCCTGCCTGCCGCATGGCCTCAAGACGTTTCAGCCGAAACGCCAAAGCCACCGCCAGTTCTTCACCGCTCGGCTCATCGCCCGGCGCCATTTCCCTGGGCAGCAGCAGCCGTGACTTGAGGTAGGCGATCCATGCCGCCATCACGAGATAGTCGGCTGCCAGTTCCAACCGCAGCCCTTCAGCGTGCTCGATGAACCGCAAGTATTGCCGGGCCAGTTCCAGCATCGACAGATGCGTCAGATCCAGCTTGCGGGTGCGCGCCAGGGCGAGCAACAGGTCAAGCGGGCCCTCAAAGCCGTCCATGTCGACGATAAGCTGCTCGCGCTCATCGACATCGCCGACAGCGGGGTCAGTCGCGTCGCTGAACGCGACTTGCTGGAACTCGGCCATACGCTCAGCTTACACCGATTCAGCCGCTGCTAGGCCATCCGTGTGCACACGGGCCTAACTCAGTTGCGCACAGCGGTGGTGGCGGCTTCCAGGGCTGCCAGGGCCTCGGAGGCGTCGAATGCGGTAGCTGACTTCAAGCGATCGAGGCAAGCGCGGTAGCGGACCTCGGATTTACCCTCGAGATAAGGTACGCGCTCGCCCGCCTCGCGCATCTCTTGCATCTTGCCATTGCAGTGCAAAACCAGATCGGTGCCGGCATCGAGCACGGCGTCGACGCGCTCTGTGATGGTGCCGCCGAGGGCACCCATGCCAATGTCATCATTGATCAACAGGCCGTCAAAACCAAACTCGCCGCGGATGATTTGACTGACCACTTCAGGTGAGGTGCTGGCTGGCCGTTTGGCATCAACCGCACTCAGGACGACGTGTGCGACCATCGCCGCCGGCATATCAGCCAGCGCCTTGAACGGTACAAAATCAGACTCGCGCAATACCTCGAGCGGTGTGTCGATCACCGGTAGGCCCTCATGGCTATCGCGCAAGGCGCGTCCGTGACCGGGCAGGTGTTTGATTACCGGCAGCACGCCACCGCTCATCAGGCCCTCAGCGACAGCGCGTCCCAGGGCGGCGACGGCTTCCGGGCTGCGGCTGTAAGCGCGATCACCAATCACCGAATGCGCCCCTTCGATGGGCACGTCGAGCACCGGCGCGCAGTTCATGTTGAAGCCGTTGCGCGCCAGTTCCAGCGCTACCAACTGACTGGCGGCACGGGCGGCGCGCAAACCCCGATCCGGACTTTCCTGATACAGCGCGCCAAACGCCGCCGCAGCCGGCAGAGCGCGCCAATGCGGTGGCTTCATGCGCTGTACGCGGCCGCCTTCCTGGTCGACCAACACCAGCACTTCACTGCTGCCAACCGCATCCCTGAACGAGTCGATCAGCGCCTTGACTTGATTGGGGGTGACGCAATTGCGTCCAAACAGGATGAAGCCGCACGGCCGCACTTCCTGGAAGAAGCGCCATTCCTCGTCCGTCAGGACTTCGCTTGCACAGCCTGAAATGTACGCCGTCAATGACGACAATGCCCGCCCCCTCCGCCGTCGCCAACTTCTGCATCCAGGCGCACCAAGCAGCGCCGCGCCCGTCAGCGCACCGCCCGCCAGTGCTGTCAGTACGCGACGACGATGCAATCCTTCATGCCCTTGGCTTTGAGTTGCGAGCAAAGATCGCCGGCCATCTTCTTGGAAGCCGGGGGACCAATCCGCAAGCGATACCAGATACCCTTGGCGCCAAGATCAGCCTCCTGGATATCTGGTTGAGAGTTACCAAGAACGTCGACATAACGCTGCTGGATATCGGCGAATGAGCCCAGTGCGTCGACCCGGCTCTTGCTGGCCCGAACCTGCGCGACATAGCCTTGGCCGCCACCAGAAGCTGGCTTCACCACCGGTGGCGCCGTCTCAACCGCCGCCATCGTGTTGTCCAAAGCGGGTCCACCGAGATTTTCGCTGCCTGCGTCGTCGGCAATCACGGCTGGCTTCGGCTGCACCTTGGCTAGCTTTACTTTCTTGACCGGCGCCACTGGTTGGCTGGCGGGTTCTGCCGTTTCTTGCAACGGTGCAATGGCTTGTTCAACACCACCGAGCGCAGCATCGCTGGCCGCAGCGACGTCCGCCGCCGTTTCCTGCACAACCTGCTTGGTTTGAACCTGCGCCCCCTTCTTCACCTTAGCCGTGGCCTGCTTGACGGGCGGCGCCGGCTCTGTGTCGCCGCTGCCTGCCAGAGAAATTCCTGGTACTTCGGCATCACCAGCACTGGCCATCGCGCCTGCATCAGCCGAAGTGTCGATGGTGTCACCGGGACGAATGGCCACCGTCGCCACCTTGCGTGGTCCTTGTGTCACGCCGTCCTCAGCCGCTAGATCCATCGCTGCCCCAGCAACGCCGTTCAGACTCGCCTGCGTCACCGGCGTTTCCTCACGCGACACCACCGTGGAATCCGTGCTTGTCTCTTCGCCGATCCGGAAGATCGACTTCTTTCCGGCTTCAGCCGTTGCATCGGCCGCCTTCTTTTTGACCGGCGTCAGATTGGCTGCAACCACGAGCGGCTCACCATCCGTGTCACCAGTCCCGAAAAACTTGTAACCAAAACCGACGCCAGCGCCGATCAGCACCGCCAGTCCAATGGCCCCTGCCGCCATCAGCAGTCGACGGCCACGCGGCGGGGCTTCGTCGTCATCCAACTCGTAATCATCTTCCTGATCATCGAATGGCGCGTCGCCATCCTCTGGATCGGCGGTGTTTTCGGCGGCGCCGTCATAGTTCTGCCAATTCTGCCCCGCCGACGGCGGCAATTGCTGCGGCACTGCTGGCTGCTGACGCGTCGCCGGCACGGTGCTGCGCTGGTATGTGGTTGCAGGCACCGGAACACCGAAATCCTCATAGCCGGCCGCAACATGGTCTTGCTGGCCGCGCCGATCACCATAGCCACTGTCAAACTGCGGCTCGAAGCGATCTGAATTGCCATAGCCTGGCGGGACTGCAGCTGGTGCCCGCGCTGGCAGCGGTGCCTGCGTTCCGGCGCGCGGCGTCGCCGACGCACCAAACAGTCCAGGATCCAGCCGTTCCTGGCCGCCGCCACGGGGCGGCGCAGGCGGCGGTGGTCGACGATCGGTGCGCGGTGGCTGATTGTCGCCAGCCTGCGGAATGGCGGCTTGCCGCATCGTCGCGCCCGTGCGCTGCGGCACCTCGTAGCGGTCAAACTGCGGAACGTAACTCTGCTCGGCACCCGGATGGATCGCTGGCCGCGCTCGCGTTGCCGGCACAGCGCCTGCTGGATCGTGGGCGCGCGGATCGCTCAAGCGCGGTGGCGGCGCCTGACGGCGTTGCTGGTTGTCGGGCGGCTGGTAGGCACGCGGGTCCTGCTGTGCACTGTCGACGCGGCCCTGGGCATTCCTGTTGTCCCTGGGATCAATCACCGATCTTTTTGCGCGTGGCCTCGAGCGTATCCAGTTTGATGGTCTCGCGGTTCTGCACGATCATTTCCGCACTCTGCGAGGAGGCCGCCTCCTTCAGC
>JANNSA010000187.1:0-5547 GCA_031402115.1 Hyphomicrobiaceae bacterium
GCGCCCACGGCCCGCTGTGGTGCGATACGGCGAAGACGCCTTTCGCACCCTACGCCGCGGCAAACTGGGTTGCGAATGGGTAGGGTGCGAAAGGCCTTCTTCAGGCCGTATCGCACCGAACTAGGCCGTAGCGCCAGCCTCTGGTGCGATACGGCGAAGACGCCTTTCGCACCCTACGCCGCCGTACAACCATTCACTTGTTGGGCTGACTGTCCTTAGGCGGCCAGCGCTGTGGCTGCCTCCAACACTTCTTCAGCGTGACCTGGCACTTTGACCTTGCTCCAGATGCGTGCCAGCTTACCTCGGGCGTCGATTAGGAAGGTTGAGCGTTCGACGCCCATATAGGTTTTGCCGTACATCTTTTTCTCGACCCAGACGCCGTAGGCGCTGGCCACGGCTTTGTCCTCGTCCGCCGCCAGGACCAGGTCAAGTTCGTGCTTCTTGCGGAATTTCTGGTGACTAGTGATCGAGTCGGGAGAGATGCCGATGACTGTGACGCCGAGTTTGTCGAAAGCGCGCCGGTGCTCGCTGAAGGCTTTGGCTTCCAGAGTGCAGCCGCTGGTGTCATCTTTCGGGTAGAAGTACAATACCACCGGCGCGCCCTTGAGACTGTGCAGTGTGACCGTTTCGCCGGTGCCGGTCGCTAAATCCACAGCGGGAGCCGCTTGGCCAAGTTCGAGCATGCGGGGTGCCTTTCTTTCGTCGCGTTCATCACAACTGGGTGGCGCGGTACGATTTGCAATAGCGATCGGATCAAGCCACTGCGTCAGGAGCAAAGCCACCGCGCGCTTCATCTGGGAATTACTGACCGGTTGACCGGTCGCGGGGGGGATGACGCGCAGTGAAGACGGCCCGCCCGAATACCGCAGGCCGGCCCCGGCAGGAGCTGACGCAGAGCCGATCGCGTGGCGGCTCGCCGCCGACTGGCGGACGCCGGCCAGTGCGGAAATTCATGCAACAGCATGCCAAGTCAAGCGCGACGCGGTGGTTGCGGATCGGTCTGTGGTCTGTTGGCGCCCTTGTTGCTGTTGTGCTGCTGGCTGGACTGGGCCTGCACCTGCGCTTGTCGCAAGGCCCGATCAGCATAGATTTCCTGGTACGCCCGTTGGAAGCGGCCATCAACCGCGATATTGCGCCGTTGCGCATTGCGATCGGGCGCACGGTAATGCGCTATGGTGAGCGCGGCTTTGGTTTTGCCCTGCGGCTGAACGACATCCGCGTCACCGATGAAACCGGCAATGCTGTCGCCGAAGCACCGTTTGCGGCAATGGCACTATCGACCAACGCCCTGATGCAGGGCAGCTTGGCGCCATCCAGCATCGAGCTGCTGCAGCCAAAGATGCTGTTGACCGTGACGCCGGAGAATGGGTTGTCGCTGCGTATGGCGCGACAAGCACCGATCGCGCCGGCGGCGTCTGCCGAGGCGAACGGTCTGGAACAGGATCTCACCCCGCAATTGACGACAGATTCAACAGTTGCGGCGCTGCCACTGCTCGACATGTTGAATGACGTGTTGGGCAAAGGCGCCCGGGCGCCGACGCGCACGACCTATTTGCAGACTGTTGGTGTGCGCGATGCCCTGATCGTACTCGACTATCATGGCCAACGCAGTATCTGGGGCCTGCCGAACTTCGAGGCGCGGCGCGGTGAGCTGGCGAGTGGCAGCAGGCCCCGGCTTGAGGCACGGGGCGCGGTTGTCACGGGCGGTGGTGCATTCGAGATCGGCGTGGCCGTTGCTGCGACGGCTGACCAAACCTACGCGGCGAACTTCGAGTTCACGGATCTCATACCCGCTGACATTGGTCAGGCGATACCGCCACTCGCGGCCCTGACGGCGGCTACTGCTCCGGTTTCCGGCAAAGGTGCGATTGAAATCGCCGCCGACGGCATGGTGGTCGCGGGAGAAGCCGAGCTACAATCGCTCGCCACCGCGATTTCAACTGCCGCGCCGTGCGCCGAGCCCATCAGCCTCGACGGCGTGCGGTTAGGCCTGCGTTACAGTCGTGCCAGCGGCGCCATCGATATCAGCCCATCCAGCATCGCGACCAATATCGGCCGGGCAACCCTGGCGGGACGCGTTGTGCCACCTGGATCTGAAACAGCGGACAGCATTTGGCGCTATGATCTGGCGATGACCGGCGCGGCGCTCGGCACCGGCGACGAAGGGTTGGAGCCGGTGCCCATCGCCGGCGCACGGCTGCGTGGCGGCTTCAATCCGGCAACGCGGCTGCTGACCTTTGACCGGCTGCATATTCCATTGGGTGCCGGCGCCGTCAACATCGCTGGACGCTCGACTGCGGCTACGGGCATGGTGATGGAAGCCGTCATCAGCAAGCTAGACACGGGGGTTCTCAAGCGAATCTGGCCGGCTTGTGTCGCACAGGATGCCCGCGCCTGGGTGCGGCGGGCGATCCACAGCGGCGTGATTGAGCAGGCCAGCATCAAAATCGCGACCCGGCCAGCGGTGGGCGCGGCCAGCCAAACGCCGGCGCAGCTGACCATGCAAGGTGGCGTCAGCGGTTTATCGTTCACTGCGATCGAGAACATGCCGCCGGTAGCGTCCCCGGCAGCGCGCTTTCAGTTGACGGGCGGCCAATACGCGGTGGAAGCCGCCAGTTCGAGTTTGACGCTTGGACCCGGACGCGTTCTCACGATCAAAGGTGGCCGTTTCGCCATTCCCGATATCCTGGCGCCAGTGCCGGTGGGCACGTTTACTGGCGAGATCAGCAGCACGCTTGAGGCCGCCATGGAATTCCTCGATCGCAGCCCTGTGGCGCGATTGCGCCAGGACGGTATCACGCCGCCGCCGCTGGGTGGCCAACAGACCAGCACTTGGACCGTATCCTTGCCGTTGATCAACGCGCTGCAACGGGAAGATATTGCGCTCGCCGGCACCATGAAGGTGCGCGGACTGCAATCCCTTGATACCAAGGGTGTTGGCGGTGTCGCCATCAAGGGTGGCGCGGTCGATGTCCAGGTCAGCAGCGAGGCGATCGCGGTGACGGGCGATATCCTGCTCAACGGCGTTGACTTCAAAGTCGCCGGTAGCCGGCCCTTGGGTCAGCGGGCGAGTGACCAGTCCGGCGCGTCCCTGACCTTGTCGGCAACGCTTGATGACGCTGACCGGGATCAGCTCGGCATTGCCGTCAACCACATGGTGCGCGGGGATGTACCAGTAACAATCACGCACAGTCCTGGCGCTGGCACCGTCAAGCTGGCCGTGAATAAAGAGGATAAGGCGTCTGCGGCGGCTGGCGCCGGTGATAACCGGCCATGGGCACGGGTCAAGGCCGACCTGAGCAACGCCGAACTTGTCCTCGATACCATGGCATGGCGCAAACTGCCGGGGTCACCCGCCAGCTTGTCGTTCGATGTGGTGGCACTGCCGGGCGACGCCAGCCTGTTGCGCGACTTCCGCCTGGTTGGCTCGGACATCGGCATCGGCGGTGAATTGCGCATCGGCCGCGATCGCAGACTGCAATCGTTCTCGTTCCCGGATTTCTCGATCGATGTGGTTTCGCGCCTGACGCTGACGGGCAAGATGCGCGCCGACAACGTGTTGGAGGTGCGCGCCGATGGCACAACCTTTGACGGCCGCAAATTGTTTCGCTCGCTGTTTTCGGCTGGCCGCGTCACCGAGCGTGACTTGCCGGCGGCGCGCGGTAGCGAGGGGCTCGATCTCAATGCCAGTATCGGCACCATGATCGGTGTTGATGACGTGTCGCTGCATCAGGTGACCGCGACACTGTCCCGGCGCAAAGGCAAGCTGACCGCTCTTAATGCCCAAGGTACGCTTGATGGGGGTGGCAGCCTTGCCGTCGGCTTGACCGAGACGGATGGGGCGCCACGCACCATGGTCGCGGAAACCAAGGATGCTGGCCGGGCCTTCAAGCTGGTTGGCCTCTACCGCAACATCGAGGGCGGCGAGGCGTCGCTGAAGGTTGATCTAGACGGTGATACGGCGCTGGAAAAGAGCGGCATACTGTGGGCGCGGCGTTTCGTGCTGCTCGGCGACACGGTGGTCGACAAGGTCTTGACCAAGGCGCCCGGCAGCGACGGCCCGGTGCTGACGGAACGGCGCAAGGGACCGGGCAAACGTGCGCGGCTGGAGTTCCAGAACATGCGCGTGCCGTTCCGGGTCGGCCAGGGCAAGTTGGACCTGGGAGATTCGTTCATCAATGGCCCGATTATTGGCGCCACCCTGCGCGGCACTGTCGATTTTGAGCGCCAGCAGGTGCGGCTGGCCGGCACCTATGTGCCCCTGTTCGGTCTGAACGCGATGTTCGCAGGCGTGCCGTTGTTCGGCGATCTTTTGGTCGGCCGCAATGGTGAGGGCGTGTTCGGCATCACCTTCGGCATCGAGGGCGCCATTGATCGTCCCGAAGTGCTGGTCAACCCAATCTCGCTGGTAGCACCCGGAATCTTCCGCCAGATCTTTGAGTTCGACACCACCACCCCGCGCCCCGTGCCGCCGGGCAGGAAGAAGCGGCAGAAGTCTGCCCAGGCCGGTTCCAGCAGCTCCGAGCCGATCACCGCGCCAACGGCCGGCGCCTCAATTGGCGAAGCCATGCCGGCAGCAACGGGGCCGTCCAAGCCAGCGAAGCCGGTCAAGAAAAAGCCGGTGCCGAATGCGGTGAGCGAAGATGCGCCTTAATCGGTGATAGTTGGCTTCCCGGACAGATCGCCAGCACGTTGCCCGGACTCGTCATTGCCGCGTTCGAAGCGGTTCGCTGAACGCAACCAGCCGGTTCAGTTTCCGTGTCAGGCTGCGGCAGTCCTGGCCGGCGCTGTCGGGTCGCCAAGCTTCTCGCCTGAGCTCCGCGAGAAGAGAGTTGTACTCAGGACCGATGGCTACGCTGCTTTGCCTTGAGCGCCGCACCAGCGCATCACGAAGTGCTGGGGACGCACTCGAAAGTATCTCCAGCATGGTGCGTTTCGGCTGTTGCATGCCTTCCACATCTTTGGGCAATGAAGCTTGGCGTACTTTGAAATAGTCGCCGAAAGCCTGCCGATCAGCGAGTAGCCACGCTTCGACCGAGCGCACGGCAATGCGCAGACACATGAGGGCGGCAGGTTGTGGCAAGAGCCGTTGGCACAGGGCGCCCGGACAAGATTCGTCGGCGTCCAGATCATGCAAGACCACCCAAGGTTGGCGCATTGCCGCAGCGTTGTAACGCGCGAGCTGCTGATCGAGTTGTCCCTCACCGCGCCGTCCGTACGTGTCGCCGGCAAGCAGGCCGGCGCCCACGATGAGTCGCACGGGCACCTGCTGGTCCGAAACGCCTTCCGTGGCGAGCGTGACCTGCACGGTCACGGCGCGACCCCATCGAACGACGAAAGTTGCTCAAGATGCACGTCGATGGACTTAAAGTTCCGCCAGTTCTGCAATTGTAGCCCGGTAATTCTCACGGTGCGAATCTCGAAATTGCGAACGTCTGAAACATCAGAACAGCACGATAGTCCGCCGCGTCTTAGCGCCCTTCACTGTGGAAGAACGCAAAGATCGTCTCCGCCATCGCCTGGCTGACGCCTTCCACTTTGATCAAG
>JANNSA010000188.1:0-5461 GCA_031402115.1 Hyphomicrobiaceae bacterium
GCGCCCGTAGCCCTCTGCGATGTTGGCGGGTATTGAAGCTGCGGATCGACGGACCTGCGATGTCAGTCTATAGCGTTCATCACTCGGAAAATTGACACTCAATCGGTATGTTGCTTCAGCCAAATCCATTGCCTCGTTCCAAACGCGCAGGTCTCGATAAGACTTCAGCGAAGCCTCTGCCACGTCCTACACTCCCCAAGCAACCCAACCCGAAGGCCCCGGCTTCCGAGCTGCCTTCAACCCGACATCCGAAATCCGACCCCCGACACCCGCCTTCTACTTCCCCGCCGCCTTCTCATCCCCCGGCAGCAGGTAATCGGCACCTTCCCATGGCGATAGAAAGTCGAACGAGCGGAAGTCCTGGGTCAACTTCACTGGCTCGTAGATGACCTTTTTCTGCTCGTCGTCGTAGCGGACTTCGACGTAGCCGGTCATCGGGAAGTCTTTGCGCAAGGGGTGACCGCAGAAGCCGTAGTCGGTCAGGATGCGGCGCAGGTCAGGGTGGCCTGTGAACAGGATGCCGTAGAGGTCATAGGCCTCGCGCTCGAACCAGTTGGCGGCCGGGAACACCGGGATGGCGCTAGGCACTGGAGTTTTCTCGTCGGTGCTCAGCTTCAAGCGGATGCGCCGGTTCAGGCGCATTGACAAGAGGTGGTAAACCACCTCAAAGCGCTGCGGCCGTGATGGGAAGTCGACGCCGCAAATGTCGATCAGCACTTCAAACCTGCATGAGAGATCATCACGCAAATGCATCAGCGCGGCCAGCAGTGTCGTTGGCGTCACCATGATGGTCAGCTCGCCATGCGTGATGTGCCAGCTTTTGACGAAACTGTCCGGCAGATCGGCGAGGGCATTGCCGAGGTCGTCGAGTGTGGTCGTCATGTGCCGGCGGCGCCTCTTGCTGGATGGTTTGTTCAGAAGGCGTGAACTCGTGGAATAGCCAAGTCGTGAAATCACGAAGTCGAGGTGAACTGCGCCGGTGGCATGGGGGGGCCAAATTCGACTTGGCGACTTGGCGACTTCACGCCTTACCCCCTTGTCACCGTGCGATCGTGCCCGTTCGCCTGATCTTCTTCTGCAGCATCAGGATGCCATAGACGAGCGCCTCGGCGGTTGGCGGGCAGCCCGGCACATAGATGTCAACCGGAACGATCCGGTCGCAGCCGCGCACCACCGCGTAGGAGTAGTGGTAATAGCCGCCACCATTGGCGCAGGAGCCCATGCTGATCACATAGCGCGGCTCCGGCATCTGGTCATAGACCTTGCGCAGGGCAGGCGCCATTTTGTTGGTCAGCGTGCCGGCGACGATCATCACATCGGACTGGCGAGGCGACGCGCGCGGCGCGAAACCGAAGCGTTCGACGTCGTAGCGCGGCATCGACGCCTGCATCATCTCAACAGCGCAGCAGGCCAGCCCGAACGTCATCCACATCAAGGAGCCGGTGCGCGCCCAGTTGATCAGGTCATCGGTGGTGGTGACCAGGAAACCCTTGTCGCCGAGCTCGTTGGATAGCTCGGTGAAACCGCGATCGTTCGGCACGGCAGCGCCAGTACCCTCGCTGGCCTTCTCGAACGCTGGTTGTCCCGGGAGGATGAGTCCCATGCGACGACTCCTGTGCGGCAAACAAAGTACGGATAAGTGATGTTTGAGGTAACGCACCACACGGGCCGATGCAACGGGCACAGGCGACGCGGGCGGTAGCGGCCAGTGGTGACGGCCCAGTCGTGTTGGCCAGTGGTGACGGCCAGTGGTGACGGCCAGTGGTGTTGGCCAGTGGTTGCAACCTGACTGGCGCACTGCCAGAATCGATGTCGGTCAGGCTACAATCGGCGTCATCTGATGGAACAGCGATCTCTGGCCCATCGTATCCCCTACCCGTAACTTACTGTTGAACCATGCTTTTCCATACGCAATCGTTCATTGTCGGATTCCTTCCCGCTGCTGTTGGCATTTACTACGCCTTAGCGCGATGGCCGGCTGCCAGGCAATGGTGGGTGATTGCTGCGTCGCTGGTGTTTTACGGCTGGTGGGATGTCCGCTTTGTGCCGTTGCTGCTCGCCCAGTGCATCGGCAGCTGGCTGCTGGCGGAGGCGCATTTCCGTTGGCATCAGAAATGGCCACTGGTTCTTGGCATCGCACTCAACTTTACCGCCCTCGCTACCTTCAAATATCTTGATTTTCTGCTGTCGCTTGTCGAAAATTCCCTTCAAGTCTCGTTACCGCGCAGCGGCATCATTCTTCCAATTGGCATCAGCTTTTATACATTCCAACTCGTGTCTTATCTCATTGACGTCTGGCGCCGGGAGGCGCCCCGCTACGAGTTGCGAAAAATCATGCTGTTTGTCATGCTCTTTCCGCACTTGATTGCTGGGCCTATTGTACGCCACAGCGAGATCATTCCGCAGTTTGCTGCTGACCCGTTGCGGTCTGGCGCAGCGGAACGTTTTATGCGAGGACTTGCGTTGTTTATCCTAGCAGTTGCGACCAAGATCTATCTTGCAGACGCTCTGGCGCGGCAGGTCGATCCTGTGTTCCTCATCGCTGCAACGGCGGTTCCAACAGCGTCAGAAGCAATCAAAGCTGTATTTGTGTTCCCGTTGCAAATATTCTTCGACTTCGCATCCTATACTGACATGGCAATTGGTATTGCCTTGATGCTCGGCTTGACATTTCCTCAGAATTTCAATCAACCGTTTCGCTCCGTCACCTTGCGCGAGTTCTGGCGCCGTTGGCACATCACTTTGTCGCGCTTCTTGCGGGACTATCTGTACATTCCACTCGGCGGCTCGCGCCAGGGGACCGTCACCCTTGTCAGTGCCACCATGATCACAATGGGCTTATGTGGACTTTGGCACGGCGCCGGGATCAACTTTGTCCTTTGGGGCCTCGCGCACGGTGCTGGATTGCTCATGGCGCGGCTGTGGGAAGTCCATGGCGTGAAACTACCCATGTTTGTGAGCTGGTTCATCACGTTCGGTTTCGTGTGCCTTCTCTTCACACTGTTTCGCGCCGCCGATCTGACAACTGCACTCAACATCTGGTCCGGTCTGGCCTTGGCAGGTGGCGCCGGCCCGCACTGGGACTTGGCGACCTGCGCGTTGGTGTTGGCTGGACTTGGCCTCGCGCTGCTGCCTAAGTCGGTGTCAGGTTACCTGCAAGAGTGGTTCTGGCCCAGCCGACTTATGGCGATTGGTGTGGCGTTGGCCGGGATCCTGGTCCTGCTCAGCCTTGGCCTCGGAGCACCGACCAGTTTTATCTATTTCCAATTCTGACGGTGAAATCAGTGATGACCTGGGAAGTGTTTCTGCGACATGTGCTGCTCGGGTTGGCCCTGTTCGCTGGAGGCACCTATGCATTCATCGCCATAATGAACCCATATGGGAACCTGCCGCTGAATATCCTTGGTTCGCACATCATCATGGACAGCAATCAACGCTACCAGTATCCGGCAATCATCCGGTCGGGAGCATTCAATTCGTTTGTATTGGGCACGTCAACATCGCGCTTGCTCGATCCTACGGACCTCGATACGTCGTTGGGCGGCAAGTTCGCCAATTTGTCGATGGATGATGGCCGCGCCTGGGAGCAGTTTCAACTGGCTGAGCTGATTCTTGCTGCAGCATCGCGTCCAAGTACAGTGGTCATTGGAGTCGACGCGGTGTGGTGTATGCCCGACGCGGACACAGCCCGAACAACAGGCCGTGGTTTTCCAATGTGGCTGTACGACAAAAGCGAGGCGAACGATTGGTTGCACCTGTTCAATGCCACGGCTTTGGAGATTGCCGTACGAAAGCTCGGCTACTATTTGGGTTTCAATGAGCCAGAATGGACTGCCAGTGGTTTTAACGTCTTTGTCCCGCCGGAAGCGGACTATGATCTCAAGCGCGCGCAAAGCCATATCTGGGGCAATGCACCACACGGTATCGCTGCAGCTTCCACGATTTACTCTCCGACTGCTGAAGAGCGCGGGTCATGGCAGTTCCCGGCCCTTGCATGGCTGGCTAGCCTGCTCGATGCTGCGGATCGGACGACGCGTTTCGTGTTCGTGATGATGCCAGTGCACATTTCTGCGCAACCGCAGCCGGGATCGCTTGCGGCCGCCCGGGAAGCCGAGTGCAAGGACAGGATCACACGGATTGCTGGCCGCCGTGGTGCCGAGGTCGTTGATATGCGCATTGCGTCGCCACTGACGGCGCTCGACGCGAATTATTGGGATCCGCTGCATTATCGCTTGCCGGTTGGCCAGCGCATCATCGCCAATCTCAAGCGCGCACTGGCAACGCGCGCCAATGATCCCGGCGGCGAGTGGGTGTACCGGTCCGGCCCCTGATAGGCGACGCCTGGCTTGCGATGTCTAGCCAGCCTGCCAGCCGCTCAATCCCACTCCAGCGCGCCCTTCTTCCACTCGTAAATGAAGCCGATGGTGAGCAGGCCGAGGAACACCATCATCGACCAGAAGCCGAAATCTCCGAGGTTCTTGAAGGCGACTGCCCAGGGGAACAGGAAGGCGACTTCCAAATCAAAAATGATGAACAGAATAGAAACCAGGTAGAAGCGCACGTCGAACTTCATGCGGGCGTCGTCGAAGGCGTTGAAGCCGCACTCATAGGCCGACACCTTCTCAGGCTCGGGATTGCGGATAGCGATCAGGAACGGCGCGATCAGCAGCGCGCTGGAGATAGCGAGCGCGACGCCGAGAAACACGACGATCGGTAGATATTGAGCGAGCAAGGCGTCCATGGGAAGGTGTCCGGCCTGGAGGTGGGTCTCGTATCGCTTTGCGGATAGCCTGGTCGCGCCAGCCTTGCAACAGGCATGGACGCACATCATGGTGGGTTGCTGGCCAATGATTTCGTCGACATATAGAATGGAACAAACACCATGCTCCACTATGTCACCGTAGGAAGCAATGATATCGCGCGGGCGCAGCTTTTCTATGATCCGGCGCTCGCCTCCTTGGGGTTCAAGCGCACCCATTCCAGCGGCGAGGAAATCGCCTATGCTGCGGCAGGCGATGAGCGCAGTCGGTTCTGGGTAGTCACGCCATTCGACAAGCAGGCCGCAGGCGCCGGTAATGGATCGATGACGTGCTTCGAAGCGGCCAGCCGTGCCGCAGTCGACGCTTTCCACGCGGCAGGCCTTGCCCATGGCGGCACCGATGAAGGCGCGCCGGGTTTACGCCCCTGGCACGCCAATTTCTATGCGTGCTACCTGCGCGACCCCGACGGCAACAAACTTTCAGCCGTCTGCGAGGTTCCGGCCTAACCGGCGCGCCGCAGATCGTAAATCAGTCCTGTGGCTTCAGTCAGGCAAGCCATACCTGTGCAACTCAGCGCCATGCTTGCGCAGCCAGCGCCGAGCCTCTTCCATGCGCGGGAAGTTGTTGCGCACCATGGTCCAGAAGCGCGGACCGTGGTTCATTTCCTTCAGATGCGCGACCTCGTGTGCTGCGACGTAGTC
>JANNSA010000189.1:0-1532 GCA_031402115.1 Hyphomicrobiaceae bacterium
GACGAAGATCTCGGCCTGGTACATCAGGTTGGCGCCGCCGGACTCCACCAGCGCGATCAACGGCAGCTTGTTCTGCGCCGCCAGCTCTTGCGCCCGCAAGGCCTTCTTCAGCCCCATCGGCGCGACCGTGCCGCCCTTGACCGCGCTGTCGCTGGCGCTGACCAGCACCCGCTTGCCGGCGACGATGCCAATGCCGACGATGCTGCCACCGCCCATCACGCTTTTCTTGCCGTCGTCGTCGTGCATGCCCAGACCGGCCAGCGGGCTGAGTTCCAGGAACTCGCTGCCGCGGTCGAGCAGGCGGGCCACGCGCTCGCGCGGCAGCAGCTGGCCGCGCTGCTCGAACCTGGCGCGTTTGCTTTCGCTCGTCTGCACGACCTGCGCCTGCAGGGCCTGCACTTCCGAAAGGCGCTCCTGCATGCGCCTGGTGTTGGCCGCGAAGGCGGCCGATCGCCTGTCCAGCAACGACGGCAGCGCCGGCATTACTTCAGTACCTCGGGCGTGACCGCGCGATGGAAACCATCGAAGGGCACGGACTTCGATTGATTGCCGAGCGGAAAGATCTCGCTGCCCAGCGAAGCCGCGCCGTCGATCTGCAGCGTGACGCCGCTGATGAAACTGGCCGCCGGCGACAGCAGGAAGACGATCGCGCCGCTGACCTCGGCCTCGACGCCCAGCCTGCGCAGCGGCACGTGCGCCTTCAGCCGCGGGATGATCGACTTCATGGCGCCGCCGTAGCTGTCCATGCCGCTGGAGGCGATCCAGCCCGGCGCCACTGCATTGACGCGCACACCGGCGTGCGCCCACTCGAAGGCCGCCGTCATCGTCAGGTTGCTCATGCCGGCGCGCGCCGCGCCGCTGTGGCCCATGCCGGGCATGCCATTGCGGAAGTCGGCGGTCATGTTGACGATGGCGCCGCCGTGCGACTGCATGCACTGGTTGAAGAGCTCCCGCATCATCAGGAAACCGCCGCCCAGGTTGTTGGCCACCACGGCGTCGAAGCCTTTCTTGGTGATGGCCATCAGCGGCGCCGGGTATTGACCGCCGGCGTTGTTGACGAGGCCCGCCACCGGCCCGTGCGCGGCCAGCACCGCAGCCACGCCGGCTTTCACGGCCTCTTCGTCGCGGATGTCGAAAGCCGTCGTGTGGCACACACCGCCGTCAGCCGTGATCTCGGCGGCCACCGCGTCGAGCTTGGCCTGCGTGCGGCCGCTGATGACGACGGTTGCGCCCAGGCTGGCCAGTTCGTGCGCCAGGCAGCGCCCGATGCCGCTGCCGCCGCCAGTCACCCAGTGCACCTGGCCGGCAAAGAGGCCGGGGCGGAAGACGCTGGCATAACGGCTTGGGGCGGCGTTGCTCATCGCAAAGGGTCCACGCCCGGGCGAGCGCTGGCAGATGCTGCGGAGGCCGCATTAGGCGGCAGGGTGACGTTAACGTCAACAGGATGACACATGGGTGATTACCCGCCTGCTCGCGGCAGCCGGCACGGCTACGATGCCGGCCAGCCCCTTGTCGACAGTTTCTCGAAAGAC
>JANNSA010000190.1:0-17507 GCA_031402115.1 Hyphomicrobiaceae bacterium
ATGGTCATCGCCGCCGATCGCATTGTTGAGTGCCCAATATGCTGCACCGTCGATACGGTCGCGCCATGCGCAATCTGCCGCGACGAGCGGCGCGACGGCAGCCTGATTATCGTCGTTGAGGACGTCGGCGACCTGTGGGCGCTCGAGCGTTCCGGCACCGTCAACGCACTGTACCACGTGCTCGGCGGCCGCTTGTCACCATTGGATGGCATCGGCCCCGAAGATCTGACCATCGAAAAGCTGGCGGAACGCGCGGCGGCGCCGGGCGTTACCGAAGTGCTGTTGGCGCTCAATGCCACGGTGGAGGGCCAGTCGACGGCGCATTTCATCAGCGACCGGATCGCCCGGCCAGGCCTCACCGTTTCACGGCTGGCGCAGGGCGTACCAATGGGCGGCGAGCTCGACTATCTCGATGATGGCACACTGGCCGCAGCAATCCGCGCACGCCGGGCCGTGTAGTGGCTGCAACGATTTGCAGCGAATCAGTCAGTTTGCGACACTCGTAATCATCCTAAGTGGCAATTAGCGGCGCCACTTGCCTTGTGTGTTCGCGTAACGCCGCTTGGCGCCAGCAGACATCGAGCCCCCCTTTGAGCGCGCAATCCAGACTAACTGACCGGCTGTGGTCGCCGCTGCGCGCGACGCGGCGCTGGCGCGGCTCGGCCAAGGAAGCCGTCAAGTCAATGATCGCGACACTGGTTCGGCGGCGCCCGCATACAGCGTATCGGCTGGCGTCTTACATCGACCATGTGGCGACCGGGACCCTGCGCCGGCGAGCGCAACACAGTGTTGCCCTCAAGCTGCCAACGGCCCAGCCAGTAAAGCCCCGTGCCAGCGTCGAAGAGCTGCTTGGCTCGGCTGCGAGCCAGTTGAACCACGCCGATGTGCTGCATCTACTGGCGCGTGCCGGACTGGTCCGGGAGCCAATGCTGCATCGCTATCTGACCCGCTTGTTCGTTGGCCGCCGGCTCGACGTCATGGAACAAGTCGTCAGCCGCGCTGCCATGGGATTTGGCGACGTGCGCCTGTTCCACCGTCTGAAACTGCAGCAGTACAAGGGGCTGACCGCAGCATCGGCCGAAGTGATCAAGGCGGACTACAACCGGCTGCGCGGCAATCCCTTGTTTCATGACGCCGCCGTCAACCTGGCGATCGACTTCTTTGTGCGCCGCGGCGATGCCGAGGAGCTGGCGACGTTTCTGGGTGGCGTGCCGTGCGCGGAATTTGCGCGCGTGGCGCCAGCCACCTTCCTCGGCTGTTTCCGGCTGCTTGAGCAGGCCGGACAAGCTGCCGCATACGAACCCTGGCGCGAAGCGTTCCTGGTCCCCTTGAGCGACGAACAGTCGCTCTATCATCTCGAGATGATGCCGCCATCGGCACCGCTGAAAGTGCAGGCGCAAACTGGCTGGCGTGCCATTCTTGCTGAGTTCGCGCGCGCCTATTCCGCTCCAGACGCTGAAGATCGCGCATTGCTGAACGATCGCGTGCTAGCGCCTTTGCGGTCGCTGCCCAATGGCGCGCTGGACTTCATGAATATCCGTTTTGATGACGCACACCGGCAGGAATTGTTCAACCGGATCGAAGGTGCGCTCAAGGAGCAGCGGCCAATGTCGCTGGTGCGGCTCGGCGATGGCGAGGGCTACGGTTATGCCGTGCCGGATATCACCGGCATTGGTCGCGAGCAGTTCGTGGACGATAACGCCATCCGTGAGCGGATGTGGTGGGGCGCCACAATCAGCCCGGCTGATCGTGAGCGGGTGACGGACCAGTTCCGCGCAGCAGTCGCCGGGGCTGACATCATTGGTATCCCGTCGATCTATCGCTTGATCCGTGACCGCAGCACGCCGTTTTCGCGCTATGGCGAGACCGGCGGTCAGCGCGGCCTGGCAGTGGTGCTCGGCGAGCTTGGCCGCGCTATCCCGACAGACCGGCTGCTGACCGAGGAACGCTGCCATCAACTGCTGTTCCAGCGTCAGTCGCTGGAGCTCCTGGCGCGATTGGCCGAACGGGTCGTGCTGGTCAGTTGTTGGCGTAAGGACCAAGTAGCGCTATCGGCGCGCGACCTGCGTGAAGTGGTGATCCCGCCGCACACCAAAGTTGCCAGCCTCACCGGCCATGCCAGCGGCGCGTCCCTGGCCACGACCTTCGAGGCCCAGGTCGCGGAAATGGCGGACCATTGCGCACCCGGCACGCTGGTGCTGGTCGGCGCCGGTTTCATTGGCAAGATTTTTATCGGCGAAGCCCGCAAGCGCGGCGCCGTGGCTCTCGATGTAGGGGCTGTGCTCGACTACCTCGCTGGCTACAAAACCCGCAGCCTCGCCGACCTCGGATAGTTCTGCCCGCTGGCAGGAATTGAGCGCCGTCGTCGCCCATGCCATGTTGCCCCGATGCAAACTCCTGATCCTGCTCGCAACGCCCGCCATTCCGTCCTGGAAAACATCTGGATACCACTTGCCGATGGCGCCCAGCTGGCGGCGCGCCTCTGGATGCCCGATGGCGCCGATGAGAAACCGGTGCCGGCCATCCTGGAATACCTGCCGTACCGCAAGCGCGATGGCACCTGCCTGCGCGACGAGTCCACATACCCCGTGTTCGCCGATGCCGGTTATGCTGGCGTTCGTGTCGATATCCGCGGCAATGGCGAATCGGACGGCGTGTTTGACGACGAGTACAGCCCGCGCGAGTTAGCGGAAGGTGTCGACATCATCGCCTGGATTGCCAGCCAACCGTGGTGCGATGGCACGGTCGGCATGATGGGCATCTCGTGGGGCGGCTTCAATGCTTTGCAGATCGCAGCGCTGCGGCCGCCGGCCCTGAAAGCGATCATCTCGATTGCTACGACGGTGGACCGTTTTAACGACGACATCCACTATAAGGGCGGCGCGCTGTTGTCGGCCAATCTCGCCTGGGCGGCGACCATGCTGTGCTATGCCGCGCGCCCGCCCGATCCGGCAATTGTTGGTGAGCGCTGGCGCGACATGTGGCTGCAGCGGCTGAAGGGCCAGCCGCTTTTGCTGGACACCTGGCTTGAGCATCAGACGCGAGACGCGTATTGGCGGCACGGTTCCATTGGCGAGGACTGGGCAGCCATTGAAGCGGCAACGCTGATTATCGCTGGTTGGGCCGACGGCTACCGCAACGCGCCAGCTGCCGCCGCCGCCAATCTGAAAGCTCCCGTCAAGGCCCTGGTTGGCCCTTGGATTCACAAATACCCGCACTTCGCCGCGCCGAAGCCGCGTGCGGATTTTCATACGGAAGCGCTGGCCTGGTGGGATCGCTGGCTGAAGGGCAAGCCGAACGGCGCCGATCAGTGGCCTGCCTATCGCGCCTACATAACGGAAGGCATCCGGCCGTCTCACCATCGCGCGCACGATCCGGGACGCTGGGTTGCGGAACCGGTTTGGCCGTCGCCGAATGTGCAGGCCCGCCAGTTCGGGCTGCATGGGCGCGGGCAATTGGTAGCGGGCAGTGGGAGGGCAGCGGTGGGCGCGTTGGCGGCCATTTGCTCACCCCTGGACACGGGCGTGATGGCCGGTGAGTTCTTCACACTCGCGCCAAACGGCGATCTGGCCGCCGATCAACGCGCTGATGACGCCGGTTCGCTGGTTTTCGAAACCGACGTGCTGGTTGAACCGCTACAATTGCTTGGCCGTCCGCGCTTGACGCTGAGGGTGGCGATTGACGCGCCAGTTGGCACGCTGATCGCGCGCGTTGTCGACGTACATCCCGATGGCGCGGCGCACCGCGTCAGCTTCGGCGTGCTCAATCTGACGCACCGAATTGATCAGGCAAACCCATCGCCGATGCGGCCGGGCGAGCCTGAGACGGTGACGCTGGTGCTGGACGAATGCGGCCATCGCTGGCGCGCCGGCCACCGCCTGCGGCTGGCCATTTCTACCGCTTACTGGCCGATGCTGCTGCCGCCGCCAACCGCGATCACGGCGACGCTGGAACTCGCTGGTTGCGCGCTGGAACTGCCGGTATTGCAACGCACGGCGGAGATCGCGGTAGCAGAACCCGCCAATTCCGATCCGCTGCCGCAGTACCGCGAAGTTTCGCCACCTGAAGTCCGGCGCTGGGTCGAGCAAGACCTGAGCACCGGCCTCACGCACTACCGCTTGATTGACGACACTGGCGCCGCCGAAATCGCTGCCGCCGATGGCCTGATCGCCCGTGAGCGCAAGGAAGAGCACTACACGATCGCCGCCGGCGACCCGCTCTCGGCCGCCAGCGAATGCCGCTGGCTGGCGACGCGCCAGCGCGGCGACTGGTCAATCCGAACCGAGTCATGGATCAGGCTGACGGCAACCGCCACGCACTACCGCATTGAAGCCGGAATGCAGGCGTTCGAGGGCGAAGCTCGAGTGTTCGACCGAGTGTGGGATAGTTTGGTCGAGCGTAACCTCATGTAGCATCTGTGATTGAGGTCAAACGGCTTTTGGCGGTTCTGGCTGCCACATTCGGTCTTCGGCCAGCAGTGTGTTTGCCAGGGTGACGAGTTTTCGCATGACGGCGGTGATCGCGACGAGGGTCACGGCAGAGAGGTGCAGGTCGGCATCGTTGGCACTGTTCAGCCAGGTCCGTACCCCGCCATGGGGCTTCGACCGGAGGAGTTCCGATACAACAATGGTATCAAGCAAGTACACTGCGGTTATGCCAACCTTCGTTGATGTTGACCGATGACGGCGGTGGGTGTGGCAGGCCCGGAAACTGGCTCGCACCAGGCACAGGGCGATGCTAGGTCCGCCCTCTCACCGCACGGAACCATCATGAGTCATAGTCTGTGAAGGTTGGTATTAGTCCCGCGTCACCAAGGCCCGGCGACGCAACCTGCCACACTCAGGGATCGCCAGATCGTCACGCGCGGATGCTGCGAGCAGAAGTTCCTTGAGTGTTGGGCGCGCCGATTTCTGCATGCGTTGCCAGTCGGCCAGCGTGACCAGCACCGCTGTTTCAGCGCCGCGTTTGGTCACGACCTGGGGCCCTTCAGCGAGACATGTTTCCAGGAGTTCGCTGAAGCGGGCCTTGGCATCCTGCACGGACCAGCTCGTCATCGTGGGTTCGAATTGTTGTAACTACGATTAGTTAGATAACTAGTCAGGACCAAGCCATGGATCAAGCGACCCGGCTGATCTTCTTGGTGTATTCGCCGGTCTCAAACGCCTGAAGCGTGCCCAGCTCGTGGGCGCCGACGTGGTTGACGACGACGCCGGTCAGCTTGTGGGCATTGCCGCCGAGTTTGCCGATGGCGCGCCGCGCCAGGGACGACGAGGTCGATTTCCACTTGGTCACGAACACCACTTGATCGGCGAGGTCAGCGAGGATGGAGGCGTCGACAACGGGCATCACTGGCGGGCAATCGAGAATGATCATGTCGAATTCGTACTTCAGGGCGGCCAGGGCGGCGGCCATCGGCGGCGAGGCGAGCAATTCGGCCGCTGAAACGGCTGGCGTGGAAGCGCCGATCGCGGGCACAAAGTGCAAGCCCGTCAGTGTTTCACGCACCACTGCGTCGCGGATCGGCAGGCGGTCCATGATGCAGTCAAGCAGGCAGAGTTCGGGATCGGGCAGCAGTTCGTGGGTCAGTCCAGCCAATCGCAAATCGCAATCGACCAGCACGGTGCGGACGCCAGACAGCGCATAGTGCAGCGCCAGGTTGGAGGCGATCACGGTCTTGCCTTCACCCGGCATCGCCGAAGCTACCAGCACGACCTGCGCGCCCGGCCGCTGACGCCCACGCTCGATGGCGACACGGATATTGCGCACGCACTCGGCAAAGCGTGAATGCGGCTCGGCCAGGATGCGGCGGATTTGCCGGAGCTGCGGCGGCAGGCTCTGGTCGCCGCCTTTGTCGAGCACCGGCACGGTCGCCAGATGCCGGATCTTGAGGTTAGCTTCGATTTGTTCGCTGCGCACGAAGGACGGCGAACGCATCTCCAGCAGCAAAGCGCCGGCCAGCCCCGACATCAAGCCACCGAACAGGCCAAACAGCACGAGGACCAGGCGCTTGGGCGAGGTTGGAAAGCCCGGCAGCGCGGCACGATCGACGACACGGGCGTCGGCGACCTGCAAGTCCTGCTGCTGCGCGGTTTCCTGCGCCCGCTTGAGAAAGTTCTCATAGACTTCGCGACTGGCCTTGGCCTCGCGCTCTAGCTCGCGCATTTTCACGACTGCGGCACTTTGCTGCCCAATCGAATCTTTCAGCTTCTGCAGGCCATCTTCCAGTTCCTGCTCACGCTGAATGGCGAGCGAATACTGTGCGCGCTCGTTGACGACGATGCGCTCGACCTCGCCCTGCAATTGCAGTTTCATGTCTGAAACCTGCGCCTGCGCCTTGATCAGTGAGGGGTGCTTGGGACCATACTTGGTCGCCAGTTCGGCGGCGGAGCGCGAGGCTTGCGCCATCTGATCCTTGAGCAGGCTGATGGTGTGTTCGTTGAGCACCGCGCCGATGGACGCCGCGCCGTCGGGCGTATCGACCAATTCCTCGACGCGCTGCAACTTGGCGCGCGCCTCGGCGGTGGCGTTGCGCGCTTGTACAAGTTGCTCCATGTGCCGCGACGCTTGTTTCTCGTCGAGCAACTGGCCTTCGGAATCAATCAGCCCATTCTCGGTCTTGAAGCGGTCGACGGTCTGTTCCGCAGCCGACACGCGCTTCTTCAGTTCCTCGATACGGGCATCCAGCCAGACGGTCGCCTGCTTGGCTGTCTTGGTCTTGGCATCGACCTGCTGCTGGACATAGGCGTCGGCAATGCTGTCGGCGATGGCGACGGCCTTGGCGGCCGACTTCGACTGGTAGCTGATGCCGATCAGATAGGATTCGCCAACGCGCCTGGTTTCGACGCGGCCGTTGAAGCTGTCGAGCAGGCTTTCCGCGATGCGCCCGTCCGGATTGAGCGATGCGGCTTCCGCTGGCGGGTCCTGGAGGATGTTGCGCTTGACCCAACGCAGCGCCGACCAGGGAAACTGCGGTTCAATCAGTTCAGCATCGTCCGTCAGTCCCATATCGGTGATGACGCGGGAAATAACATCGCGCGAGCGGATGATCTCCACTTCGCTTTCCATGACCGGCGTATTGGCGATCAGCTCGCTCGTCACGCTTTTCATGTCGGCGAATTGCTTCTCGCGCGGATCGATCAGGATCGTCGCGGTGGCGACAAATTGTGGCGGCAGCACCAAGACCAGCCCGGTGGCAGCGGCCAGCCCAAGCAGCGTGCAGGTGAAAATGACCCGGGCTCGTTTACGCAGCAGGCGCGCGAGATCGGCGAGGCTAGGCAGTGCCGAGCCTTCTTCGTCCTCGTCGCCATCGTGCGCCGGACCGGCCATGCAATCGTTAACCCTCAGAAGCTGACCTTGACGCCCGCAAGGAACCGGTTGTCCTCATAATCCAGGGCGGCGTCGGTGGAATCCCGTGTGCGATATTCGTAGCCCAGGGTTAACTTGGCGTTCCTATTGACCCAATAGTCGAGCTGCGCGCCGGCGATCCAGGTGCCGTCAAGGCGGTCAGTGCCCAGGAACTCCTGGTCGAAGCGGGTCAGCTCCAGCTTCATCTCCAGATCGTGATAGATGTCATACTGCAGGATGCCGGAATAGGTCGTCGACAGCAGGCCGTAGGTGCCGCCGGCCGTCGACTGTTCCAGTACCCGCTTGTTTTCCACCGTGATGGTCATGCGTTCGGTCGGCAGCCACTGCATTTCGGCGCGCCAGGACAACGCGCCCGTATCAGCCAGCTCTGAGTTGTCGACATCGATGAAGTCGTAGCCACCAGCGAACTGGAAGCGCAGCAGCGGATTGGCCTCGAGGTGGACGCCAATCTCGCTGCGGTAGCCGGTGCTGTTCTGGGCGGCCGAAAAGCTCTCCTTGAATTCCTGGCGGTTGATGCGGGCGGCCAGGAACGTCTGGTAGCCGGGCGAGAAGCGATAGCCGACGCGGGCAAAGCCGCCGATCAGCGTGTTGTCGCGACCATCCTGATCAAGCGTGCTGCCGTCATAGGCGCGCACATCGGTGTAATCCTCCTGCCGCGCATCCATGCCAATCAAGGTGGTCAGCCGGCCTTGATCATGCAGATAGGCCAGTTCGACACGGTCTGTCAGCATCGGCACGGCTTCGGCGGCGGCTCGTGGCGCCTCGGCGGCAAACCGGTCCTCATGCTGCAGGCTGCGTTGCGCCGTACCGCCAATGACATTGCCAGCATCAATGTCAATGCGGGCCTCGGCGAAGATGCGGCCGTCGGTGTAGCTCAGGTCGTCGTAATCCTTGAAGCCGGTAAAGCGGCCACTGATATCAACGTTGAACATATGCCGGGGCAGTTGCGACAGCATCTTGGCCCGGGCTTCCACCTCGGTGCGCAGGGTGCCGCGTTTGTTGGCGCCTTGATCGAGGAACAGGTTGTCATCCCAGATCGTCTTCAAGCCGACGGTCGGGAACAGCAGATGGCCGGCGGGCAATCGCACGCCTAGGGGCTGGTACTCAGGCCGGATGCGGTCGATGATCCGTTCCGCACCATAGGATTTGATCTGGTCCCAGTTCTTCAGGGAGTCGCGCCAGGCGAGCGTCTCCATATAGGCCAGCGCCGATGCGCCGATATCCTGGGCGCGCGCCCGGTCAAGCTGCAACAGCAACAGCGGAGCAGCAAACCCAAGCGGGGCAAACAAGCGCGAGTAGGGCCGGTGGCAATGGCGCTGCATGGCGATGATCCCTAGAAGAACCGTTCAGGGATCAGGATGTTGTCGCCGGGCAGCACAGCCAGTTCGCCATCAAGCGCCACTGCCCGCTCCTCCGGGTCGCCTTCGCGGCGCAGGCGGATGAAGCTCTGATCGGCGCGGTAGGAATAGCCGCCCGCCAGGGCCACGGCGTCAGCGACCTTGAGCCCCAGCTTGTAGGCGAATTCGCCGCCCTGCCGAACCTCGCCCTGCACATAAAACGGCCGGTAATTGATGACCTGCACGCCGATCTTGGGATTCTTTAGATAGCCTTTGTTGAGTGTGTCGCGCAGCTTGGCTGAGAACTGTTCCAAGGTCTGGCCCTTGGCGGCGATCGGTCCGACCAACGGCAAGGTGACATTGCCGGACGCGTCAATCTCGACGTCGCTCGACAATTCCTCCTCGCCAAACACAGTGACCTTGAGCCGGTCACCAGTGCCGAGCCGGAACACGCGATCGAGGCCGGATTTGCCCGCCAGCCGCGACGGCATCGGCGTGACACTTGAACAGCCCGGAATAGCTAGGGACAGCACCAAGAGCACGGCGACCCATGACCAGGGCGCGATACGCGATACAAAACGCAAAGACGGACTCCCAACGGGGCACAACTGCCACCTATGGGTAACCCCTTCGGTCTTACGTCACGGTTAACAGACCGGGAGAAATTGGCCCATTACTGAGATTGTGCTGATCGGCGGTACGGTGGGGCGCTGCCGTTGGCTGTAGCCAGCCAAAACGGGCTAGCTATTTGGATGCAACACGGCGTCCAAGCTGGCTGCCAGCCAGACCACGTATGGCGACATCACCGGCCCCTCAGCCCTTGCTGCCGAGTGCGCCGACGGTCTTGTTCCAGGCTTGGCTGAGCCACGAGCCGCTATCTTCGCGCGGCTCTAGGCCATCGGACTGCAGCAATGCGTAGGCGTCCTTGTACCACGGCGAATTCGGGAAATTGTGCCCGAGAATGGCTGCGGCAGTCTGCGCTTCCGGCTTGATTCCGAGCGCCATATAGCACTCTACCAGCCGCTGCAGCGCCTCTTCGACATGCTTGGTAGACTGATGCTCGGTGACCACGACCTTGAACCGGTTGATCGCCGGCAGGTAGTTCTGCCGCTTCTGGTAATAGCGGCCAACTTCCATTTCCGAAGCTGCCAGCTGATCGTGCGCGGCGCGCATCCGATTTTCGGCTTCGATGGCATATTTCGAGTCAGGATATTGCCGTCGCAGGATCTCAAATTCCTGGATCGCCTTCCGGGTGAAGGTCTGATCGCGTGAGGCGCCCTGCATCTGGTCGTAATAGGACATGGCAACGACGTGATGCGCGAGCGGCGCGTCTTCGGTGCCGGCATGCATGTTTGTGTAGCGTTTGCCAGCGGCGATGGCGTCGTCGTACTCGCCGGCCTTGTAGTAGGCAAATGCGGCCAGAGCGAGCGACTTGCGGGCAAACGGCTTGGCCGGGTCGTTGGAGAACGGATAATTCCGCTCAACATCCTCAAACTTGGCAGCGGCGCCCTTGTAATCACCCTTGCCAAGCATGGCATCGGCGTCGGCGTAGAGTTTGTCGGCGGGCTCAGCGGGTGCCAGACTAGCCGTATCACCGCCAAAGCTGGAGCAACCGGCGACAACAGCGGCGGTCAGCACGGCGCCCACGAGCGCGCGCAGCCGGTGCTGCCGGCCCATGGACGAAGCCGTTGGTTTTACTGACATACCTAGTGTCCCACCCGACCCTATCGCCATTGCTTTCCCCGGTGACTAACTGAGGACGCCGATTGTGTTGATTCTGAGCCAGGTTAGCGGCTGGACGGCGGATTGGCTAGCGATGGTGAGCGGCTGGCAACGGCAATGGAGGCAGAAACCATCGGCGCCCCACAATCTTGGCACTGGTGGCATGCCCCAGCAGCGCCAAGGGGCTCTGCCCCCGTCCTCAGCTGCGGTCGGCGGCGAAAGCGGCGTTGGCCATGCGACCGCTGACGTCGGCGCGCGCGGCTGGCTCGCGATAGCGCGGCGCCTGAACCGTCGTCCAAGCTGACGGATCGGCGAACAATGATTTGAGCATCAGTGTATTGAGCCGGTGGCCGCCGCGCTTCGAGCGATAGGCCGCCAGCAGTGGCGCGCCTGACAGTGACAGATCACCAACAGCATCAAGCGCCTTGTGGCGCACGAACTCATTGGGGAAGCGCAAGCCTTCAGGGTTCATGATGCGGTCGTCGCCAATCGCCACAGTATTGTCGAGCGAGGCTCCAAGGGCGCGGCCAGCCGCCCACAATTGCTTGACGTCGGCCATGAAGCCAAAGGTGCGGGCGCGGCTCAATTCGGCGCGGAAAACGCCGGGGTTCATCTCAACGCTCATGCGCTGGCGACCGATCAGCGGCGTATCAAACTCGATCTCGACATCGATATGGAAGCCGGAATGCGGCAGCAATTCGCCCCAGCAGCCGTTGTCCTCAACGCGAATCGGCTTCAAAACCTTTATGAACCGGCGCGGCGCATCGAGTTCGCGGATGCCGGCCTCATCGATCGCAGTAACGAAAGCCGCAGCGCTGCCGTCCATGATCGGCACTTCGGCGCTATCGATTTCGATGTAGCAGTTGTCAATACATAGGCCGCGCAAGGCGGCCAGCAGATGCTCGACAGTAGCGATGGTGGCGCCTTCTGGACCGCTCAGCACGGTGCATAAGGTCGCGTTGGTCACAGCGCGGAAGTCAGCCGGGATTTCAGCGACAACATCGCGCCCGTTGGTGACCAGGAAACGAATGCCAACATCGGCTTCCGCAGGCTGCAGCACCAGTGACGCTGGTGCGCCGCTGTGGACGCCTTTGCCTGACACAACGACCTCGCTCGCGAGCGTCGTTTGCCGGGCTCCAATGAACCGTCGAGACATCACAATTGGACCCCCGTCCCTTCCTCACCACCAAGGTAGCCTACCCAGCGGTTTGGCCCCGTTTCCCCAACGCCTCTTTAGTGTAACCGAGGTGTTCCCCGACCTCGGCCCCCTCATTGTTTGCTTGAGGGAAGAGTGCGCTGTTCAACTATTAACGAAGATAGCTCTCGCACCCGAGAACCGACAAATCACGCTTCCTTACATTGTGTTTCGAATGCGGCGGATACCGTTGACAGAGACCTTTCCGCAGCGTGCTTCACCACCGTGCAAGTCTTACGCTAGGTTACTGATTCGTTTGCATTCGTCAGTCATAACACATTCAATTGGAACGCGAATTTTTTGACTTGAGCGAATGGCCCGGTGGTTCATCTGAGCGCCTAGCCGTGCTGCTCGACCAGCGATCGGCGGCGTCGGCCGGCGGTCGATTGAGGCCGTCAGCAGCCGCTCCGCTACCGCGTTGACGCGATGGCGACCCGGCACTTTCGTCCGAATCACTGTCACTCTGACGGCTACGCCCCGTCCAACGTGAAATCAGGCCGCCAAGACCTTTATCAACAGGCACGTTCGGTGGATTACGTTTGGCCTGGTAATCGCGTTGCCCGACCTCGGGGAACTCCTTGAGTTCCGGCATGCGCGCCGGTGCCCGACGGATGTCGGCAGGCGGCAAAGGCTCGAATGCAATCGATCCTCGCTCTGGCCGCCGAACAGCGGTTTCGGCTGGCGGCAATGGTGATATTGTCGGCTGATGCGGTACGCCCAGTTCGATCACCACATCGGGTGCGCCTTGCCAGACTTGATGGGCCGGCTTGGCGCCTGGTGCTGGTTCCCGTGCAAGTGCATCCCACGCCGGTGCTGGCGGCCGGCCATAGGTTGCCGTCTCAGGTTCTTCGAGGGCATTGGATAACCGGTCCGCGAGCGGATCGGTTGTGTAGACTGGCTGATTGGTGGCGCCGCGCTCTGGCTGGAGTACCCGTCCGTCGTGCCAGGCCGTCAATTGGCCCATTGATTGGCCAGCCACGGGAGCGGCGCGGTTATCGCGGAGCGGCACGTGCAACACCGAGCCGGCCAAGCCTGACGCGACGATGGACACCCGCACGCGGCCATTCAAGCTGTCATCGAAGGTAGCACCAACGATGATGTTGGCCTCAGGATCGACCTCGCTTTTGATTCGGTTGGCAGCCGCATTGACCTCGTACAAGGTCAGGCCGCGATCACCGGAAATGCTGACCAGTAGACCTTGCGCGCCACTCAAGGAGATGTCGTCGAGCAGTGGGTTGTTGATCGCCAGCTCGGCCGCCTCGGTCGCGCGGTTGTCGCCGGTCGCCTCGCCGGTGCCCATCATCGCCGCGCCCATGCCAGCCAGCACTGCGCGCACGTCGGCGAAGTCGAGATTGATCAGGCCTTCGCGCACCACCAGATCCGTGACGCAGGCAATGCCTGAATGCAGCACCTGGTCGGCCAGAATGAAGGCATCAGCAAACGTTGTCTTGTCGTTGGCAATGCGGAACAGGTTCTGGTTAGGAATCACGATCAGCGTATCGACGTGTTGACGCAACTCAAGAATGCCGGCTTCCGCCATGCGCATCCGCCGGTTGCCCTCGAAGTGGAACGGCTTGGTCACCACGCCAACAGTGAGGATGTGCATTTCCTTGGCCGTGCGCGCAATCACGGCGGCCGCGCCCGTGCCGGTGCCGCCACCCATTCCGGCGGCAATGAAGACCATGTGCGAGCCGGCCACCGCCGCCCGGATTTCCTCGATCGCTTCCTCGGCCGCCGCCTCGCCGATCGCCGGCTTCGAGCCCGCACCTAAGCCCTCGGTCAACGCGGCGCCCAGCTGGATGCGATGCTCGGCGTTGGATGATTGAAGTGCCTGCGCATCGGTATTGGCGGCAATGAAATCAACGCCATCCAGCCCTTGCGCGATCATGTTGTTGATGGCGTTGCCGCCCGCACCGCCAACACCGATGACGGTGATGCGCGGCGTCAGCTCGGTCATGTTCGGCAAGTGCAGCTTGATGCTCATAGCCGTCCCTCAAGTCCTCTTCCGGTCGCCTCGCAGCAGCCCCGCCAGGGTCGCCCTACGGCGCTGGCCGGCTTTGTTCATCGTCCCAGAAACTCGATTTGAACCAACGGCCAAGTCGCACAAGGCTGCCGTCGCCGCCGAGCAACTGGCCGGCCAGCAAGGGGCCGGTCGCCGCGTCGCCCAGATCGTGGCGGAACTGCACATTCACCGACGCCAAAACCGCAAATACGCCCAGAGCAGCTGAAAGGGTCGGCGACTGCGCCTCTGGCGTTCCGTCAAACCCGCGCGGTACGCCCAAGCGAACCGAACTGCCCAGCGCGCCTGAAGCGTAGCCGCGAAGTCCCTGCATCTGACTACCACCACCCGTCAGCACAAATCCGCCTGCGATCCGGGGCAGCAGACCCGCCTGATCAAGCCTGAAGCGGACTTCGCCCAAGACCTGCTCAAGGCGCGGCTCAATCAGTTCCCGGATGTGCAGCCGCGTCGTTTGTTCCGTCTCCGTCCCGGTTTCGCCCGCCAGCGGATACGTGATGTAATCACCGCCGTCGGAACTCGCCCCCTGCAGCGTGCCATAAAGCGCTTTGATTCGCTCGGCGTCTTGCCGTGGCGTGGCAATATTTCGCGCAATATCAAGGGTTACGTGGTCGCCGCCGGACGGAATGGCGTCGGCATGCAACAGTTGACCGTCCGCGAACACCGCAAAACTGGTGGTGCCGCCACCAAGATCGATGACGCAGGCGCCGAGCTCGATCTCATCGGCACTGAGCACACTGATGCCGCTGGCATAGGCTGCAGCGACCAAGCCCGACCGCTGCAGGTAACAGCGGTCGGCGAGTTCCTCAATTGTACGCAGGTAGACACTGTCGACCGTCAGCGCGGCGATTTCGATACCAAGCCGGTCAGCGACCATGCCGTGCGGTGCGGCAATCCCCGGGGCGCCGTCGAGGCGGAAGCCATATTCATGCAGATGCAACAACGCCCGGCCATCGCGCTCGGCGTACCGGCACGCTTCGGCGCGGGTTCTGGCAAGATCGCTCTCGACGATTGTGCGGCCAGCAACCGCGCCTGAGGCGATGAAGACCTCGGTTCGCGGGCGGCCACAGTTGACAGTCAAATAGACTTCGTCGATGGGCAATCCGGATTGCCGCTCGGCTTCGGCTACGGCGCCCTGGACGGCGTGCTCGGCCGCCGCCAGATTGGTGATCAAACCGGCGCGGACACCAGCGGAGCGGTGCTCACCGATGCCAACGATACGCGGTGCCAGGCGCTCGGCGCTGGTATCTGTGGCTTGCGGCAACAAGCCCATGACACAGGCGATTTTGCTGGAGCCGAAATCGAGCACAGTCACCAACCGGCCTGGAGCGGCAGGCGCTGGCTTGCCGGGCTTCAGATCGGATCGGGCGTTCTTGCGTGCCATCTCACAACCCACCGATCGGCGCCGTCGCCGTTGGTTTAGCTGGGGACATCATGAGCGGCGAGACTGCTGGCGCTGCCAAGCTTACCCGCACGCCTGTTGCAGCAGCGTCCAGCTTGGCACCTGCCGCCAGCGACTTTTCGAGGCGAAAGGTCAACTGACCCTCAAGGCGCAGATCGACGCTCGTTACCGCGCGCTCCATCAACCGGTCCTCGCCGAGCAATTGCTCAAGCCGCACCAGCGCCAGTTTCAGCTGACTAGTGTCGCCGTTCCGGGCAGTGGCTGGCAACAGCACCTCGGGACCGGAGCGGAGTTTGAGCGTCCAGCGCCGGTTGCCAATGCGTTGCGCACTGCCAAGCAATGCGTTGATGCGCGGATGCTCGGCCAGAGCGGTCAGCAGCTGTGGCGCGGCCTCGGCGGCGCCAGCACCGACCATCACAGGCAATCGCGGATAGTCCTTTGGCCCGATTGGATCGAGCGTGCGGCCTTCGTGATCAATGACGAACAATAATTGCCGGTTCTGCCACACCGCGAACGGGAGCCGTTCCTCGATGCGGACGGTCAGCCCATCAGGCAGCGTCCGTGTCAGCTCAGCCGCACGCACCCAAGGCAGCTCCTGCAAGCGCAGCCGGGCTGCGGCGAGATCGTAGCGGATGATGGATCGCGCGTTGTCGAGTTCAAGCGCCGCGAATACCTCGTCGACAGAGGTCTTGCGCGTGCCGGTGACGGCTATCTGTTCAAGTCCCAGTCCGCCGGCGATCAGTAGGCGATCGACCTGTGCCATCAGGCCAGCTTGGGTCGGCAGCGATACGGGCATGCCGAACCATAGGGCAGCCGCCGTCATGCTAGCGATTGCGATTGACATGGCCAGGAGGCGGGCCGCGAGCCAATGCGCACGCGACCTGCGGCGGCGGCGGGGGTCTGTCCGCGCTGCTTGGGTACGTGCCGGGCTCCGCCGTGCGCCCGCACCAGTATCCGCGCCGCGCGCACTTGCGTCGCGGGCGTTCAGCGGTTCACGGAAGCGTCGTTCACCATCCATTGCGTCAGCTCACCGAACGACAACCCGCGGTAGGCGGCCAATTCAGGCACCAGCGAGGTGCCCGTCATGCCGGGTTGCGTATTCACTTCCAGGCACACCAGCTCGTGCGATCCGTCAGCGCGTTCATCGAGCCGGAAGTCGGCCCGTGACACGCCACGGCAGCCGAGAGCCCGGTGCGCCGCAAGTGTTAACGATTGAACAGACTGGTAAAGATTCGGTGAAAGGACGGCGGGAAGGATGTGGACAGAGCCACCTTGGGCGTACTTCGCCTCGTAATTGTAGAACTGCAGGCTGCCGGCGGCGACAATGTCGATCACCGCCGTTGGCTGCTCATCAATCACCGCGCAGGTCAGCTCGCGCCCTGGTATGTAACGTTCGGCTAACAATTCCTCGCCATAGGCCCAATCCGACGAGGTCAGTTCCTGCGGCGGATGCTGCTGATCTGCCTTGATGATGTAAACACCGACGCTGGAGCCCTCGTCGACGGGCTTGAGCACATAGGGCGGCGGCAGCGCGTGCGTCCGCGCGGCCTCGGCACGGCTGACGACACGGCCATCGGGCACCGGCACACCGGCCGCGCGCATAACGATTTTGGCGCGCTCCTTGTGCATTGCCAGTGCTGACGCCAGGACGCCGGAATGCGTATAGGGCATGCCGAGATATTCGAGAATGCCCTGCAGCAGACCATCCTCGCCAAAGCGGCCATGCAGCGCGTTGAAACAGACATCAGGTTGAAGCGCACGCAAGCGCTCGCCGATATCGCGGCCGACATCGACTTGGGTCACCCGGAAGCCGACGCTTTCCAGCGCCGTTGTGCACGCCTTGCCGGAGTTGAGACTGACCGCGCGCTCCGCTGACAGCCCACCCATCAACACCGCGACATGGGTTGCGGCTGGCTCGCGATCAAGCTTTGACATCGGTGTCGTGCTCCCGGCACTTGACTGGGTGTCAGTGCCGTAGGTTGGGTCGAGCCTCTCTCGCGAGACCCAAAACTCTAGCCACGGGCACACTTCTCATTTGGGCACATTGGTAAGCCAACGCCCGTGTCGATGGGTCTCGCGCGTGGTGCCCGGCCCAATCTACGGCTGCGTCCATGCTCCAGAACCACCGGTATACGTGGATGAAAACTTACGCGTCTTCCAGATCCATTCCGAGGATGGCCATCTGGAACTGATAAGCCTCGTCTCCATCCTCGTCATCGCGGAACAGTACGCCGATGAACTCGCCGCCGATCGTCACGTCAGCGGAATCGTCCTTGCGCGGGCGCGCCTTGACGTTGAGCGTGTCGAGTTTGAAGGTTCGCCGCAAATAGCGCTCAACCCGTTGGACTTCTTCCTTCGTCATTGTCGTATCCTCAGCCGCCCGTTTCATGGTGATGGCGAAACAGCGGTGGTGGGTGACAACGTTTCCATGCTGCACGGCGTGACGCTCGGCGGTACCGGCAAGGAAAC
>JANNSA010000191.1:0-8104 GCA_031402115.1 Hyphomicrobiaceae bacterium
CGTGCTGTCGGCCAGCCACAATCCGGGCGGCCCCGATGGCGATTTCGGGATCAAGTACAATGCCGGCAATGGCGGCCCGGCGGCCGAGAAGATCACCGACGCGATCTTTGCGCGCACCAAGACTATCCAGGAATACAAGACGCTCGCTACACCCGACGTGGCCCTCGGCGCGCCCACGTCAGCCAAGGTCGGCCGCATGACGGTGGAAATCGTCGATCCGGTCACCGGCTATCAGGCGTTGATGGAAACACTGTTTGACTTTGATCGTATCCGGACCCTGTTCAAGACTGGCTTCAGCATGCGCTTCGACGCCATGCACGCCATCGCTGGCCCCTATGCCAAGGCGATCCTGGAGGGCGCGCTAGGCGCCAAGCTGGGTACAGTTCTCAATGGCACGCCGAAGCCCGATTTTGGCGGCCACCACCCGGACCCCAACCTGGTGCACGCCAAGGACCTTTATGACCTGATGATGAGCAAGAAGGCGCCAGATTTCGGCGCCGCCTCCGATGGCGACGCAGATCGCAACTTGATCATCGGCCGCCACCGCTTCGTCACGCCATCCGACTCGCTGGCCATCCTGGCCGCCAACGCGCATCTCGCCCCCGGTTATGCCAACGGCCTCGCCGGCGTTGCCCGCTCAATGCCGACCAGCGCCGCCGTCGATCGCGTCGCCAAGGCGCTGGGCATCCCGTGCTACGAAACCCCGACTGGCTGGAAGTACTTTGGCAACCTGCTCGACGCCGGCCGCATCACCCTGTGCGGCGAGGAAAGCGCCGGCACCGGCTCCAACCATGTGCGCGAGAAGGATGGCTTGTGGGCCGTTCTGCTGTGGCTCAACATTCTGGCGGTCAGGCGCGAGAGCGTCGACGGCATCGTCACGGCGCATTGGCGCGAGCACGGCCGCAACTATTACACCCGCCACGACTATGAGGAAGTCGACGCCAAGGCCGCCGAAGCGCTGATGGAGCGCCTGCGCGGCAAACTGGCGACGCTGCCCGGAACCCGCCACGCTGGCCGCACAGTGGAGACCGCCGACGACTTCGCCTACCCCGACCCGATCGACGGCTCGGTCAGCCGCAATCAAGGCATCCGGCTACTGTTCGGCGACGGCGCGCGCATTGTCTACCGCTTGTCCGGCACTGGCACCGCTGGCGCTACCTTGCGCGTCTACATCGAGAAACTGGAATCCGTTGACGCCGAGCAGGACCACGACCCGCAAGACGCGCTCTCTGACCTGATCGGCCTATCCCGCTCGCTCGCACAAATCGAGAAGCGCACAGGCCGAGCGGAGCCTTCGGTAGTGACGTAAACAGGGTCAAGCGCCTATCCGGGGCTGGAAATGCCGCGTGAGCCGTGCCAGTGTCGCACCTGCGTAGGGTCCGGCAAACGGACCCCATTATGGGAGGTCTATTCATGCGTCTTGTGAAGTTCGGAGCGGCAGCCGCGCTGGTGGTTGCTGGTGCCGTGTCGGCGATCGCCGCTGACGGTCCCGCACTGATCTATGATGCCGGTGGCAAGTTCGACAAATCCTTCAACGAAGCGGCCTACAACGGCGCCGAACGCTTCAAGAAGGAATCCGGCAAGGAATATCGCGAGTTCGAGATCACCAACGCCTCGCAGCGTGAGCAGGCGCTTGAGCGCTTCGCCAAGGACGGCAACAATCCGGTGATCGTGCTCGGCTTCGCCAATGGCGAGGCACTCGACAAGGTGGCGGCCGCCTATCCGAACACCCAGTTCGCGATCGTCGACATGGTCGTCGATAAGCCCAACGTTACGTCCTACGTGTTCAAGGAACATGAGGGCTCGTTCCTGGTCGGCATGATGGCGGCGCAGGCCTCAAAGACCGGCACGGTCGGCTTCATCGGCGGCATGGACATCCCGCTGATCCGGCGCTTCGCCTGCGGCTATGTGCAAGGCGCCAAGGCTGCCAATCCCAACGTCAAAGTGATCCAGAACATGACCGGCACGACGCCGGCTGCCTGGAACGATCCGGGCCGCGGTTCGGAGCTGACCAAGGCGCAGATCGCGCAGGGCGCTGACGTGATTTACGCAGCAGCCGGCGGCACCGGCATTGGTGTGCTGCAAGCGGCGGCCGACGGCGGCAAGCTGTCGATCGGCGTCGACTCGAACCAGAACTTCATGCACCCCGGCAAGGTCCTGACGTCGATGCTGAAACGCGTTGACGAGGCTGTCTATCAGGCCATGAAGGGCCCCTTCAAGCCGGGCATGCTGAACCTTGGCCTGGCCGAGGGCGGCGTCGACTACGCCATGGACGACAACAACAAGGCGCTGGTCACCGACGCCATGAAGGCCTCCGTCGACAAGGCCAAGGCCGACATCATCGCCGGCACCATGAAGGTGCACGACTACATGTCCGACAACGCCTGCCCGGTCCAGTGAGCAACCCGGACTGGCTTGTTGAATGATGCAGCGGCGGGTGAGCGATCGCCCGCCGTTTTTCGTAGGGGTCAGGCACTTACGCGCTATGCAACAGCGGGCGCTTGGCACCGGTAGGGCGCGGCGCGCAAGTGCCTGACCCCGATTGCCTGTTGCCGGGAATGATCTAACCATCGCGAACCCGTCATGGAACCAAACTTGGTGTTCGGAAGTTATCTTCGGCGGCGGCGCTGCCGAGCCGCTGCCGCCCGTTCTCTTGCGCAACGAATGCTGCGATCTTGGAGTATCCAATGACAACTATGATCCCGCACAAAACGCTCGTCGTCGTCGCCGATGGCGCTGGCGCGCGCTTGTTCCGCAATTCTGGCGCCGAGGGCACGGTGGCGCTGGTGGCCGATGGCGCGATCAAGCCCAGCGATCTGGGTTCCGACGGGCCATCGGGCCATCGCCCCGACGAGCAGAAGCCGCAGGAGATCGACGAAGCGACGTTCGTTAAGCAGCTCGCGCACGAACTCACCCGCCGCGCCCTCGCCAACGACTTCGCCACGCTGGTACTGATCATGGACCCGCAATCGCTCGGCCAGATCCGGCCGCAACTGCACAAAGAAGTGCAGAGCCGCCTGCTCGCCGAGATTGGCAAGACGCTGACGCACGCGCCGATCAAGGACATCGAGCGAACGCTGTCGAAGTTTGAACTTTGAGGGAGCGGGGCGGCTGATAGCCGTATAATCAATGATTGCAAAGCGGCGGGCTAGCGATCGCTCGCCGTTTTCATCGGGGTCATTCCGTCGCGGTCAGTCACTAGCGGCACTTCCGATAATAATCGCTGCGAAGTCATCGGCAAACTGGGTTGCGACTATGTAGAGTGTGAAAGGCCTTCTTCAGGCCGTATCGCACCGCAACAGGCCGTGGGAGCCAGCCTCTGGTGCGATACGGCGAAGACGCCTTTCGCACCCTACGACGCCGCGCAACCGCGCTCGAAGTGATTCACTTGTTGTGCTGAGTGTCCTAAGTGCCTGACCCCGGCTTCCCCCGGTGCAGTTCATTCCTCGGCGATGTCTTCGTTCCACAGTTCCGGCTGCTCGGCGATGAACCGGGTCATCAGCGCGATGCAGTCCGCATCGTCAATCACGATTACCTCAACGCCGCGCGATCGCAGGAACTCTTCGTTGCCGCCAAATGTGGTGTTCTCGCCAACAATCACGCGGCCGATGCCGAACTGCACGATGGTGCCAGCGCACATCATGCACGGACTCAGCGACGTATACAAAGTCATGCCGCGATAACTCTTCTGGCGGCCCGCCTTGCGCAAGGCATCCATCTCGCCATGCGCGATCGGATCGCCCTGCTGCACCCGCTGATTGCGGCCCTGCGATATCAGCCGCGCGCCCTCCGCCAGCACACTGCCGATCGGGCAGCCGCCCTCATGAAAGCCGGCCAGCGCCTCGTCATAGGCGAGGCGCAGGAAACGGGCGTCAGTGGGAGTGAGGGGCATGGGACGGGCTCCGTCGAGGTGATGCAATCAGCAGCGTTAACCAACCCCCTCAATTCGCGAACCGGAAATGCAGAACGTCGCCGTCCGCGACGACGTATTCCTTGCCCTCCAGCCGCATTTTGCCGGCCTCCTTCGCCCCCGTTTCCCCGCCGAGCCGCACGTAATCCTCATACCCGATCGTCTCCGACCGGATGAACCCCTTCTCGAAGTCGGTGTGGATGACGCCGGCGGCCTTGGGCGCCTTGGTGCCGGCTTCCACGGTCCAGGCGCGGGCCTCCTTGGGGCCGACGGTGAAGTAGGTGATCAATCCCAAAAGCCCGTAGCCGGCGCGGATCAGGCGGTTGAGGCCGGCTTCCTTCAGGCCCATGGCGGCGAGGTATTCGACGCGGTCCTCGGGCGCCAGGCCCGCGAACTCGGCCTCGATCTTGGCGGAGATGACGACGCAGGCCGCGCCCTCTGCCTTGGCGAACTCGGCGACCTTAGCAGAGAAGGCGTTGCCATTGGCGGCCGAGGCTTCTTCTACATTACAGACATAGACGACCGGCTTGGCCGTCAGCAATTGCAGGCCCTGGAACACGGCAATTTCGTCGTCTTCCAGCTTCGTGGTGCGCGCCGGTTGGCCGGCCCGCAACGGCACCAACGCCTTCTCCATGACGGCGGCGAGCGCCTTGGCTTCCTTGTCGCCGCCCTTGGCTTTCTTCTCGGCGGCGCTCAGACGCTTTTCCAGGCTCTCCAGATCAGCCAGCATCAGCTCGGTTTCCACTGTCTCGGCGTCGGCCAGCGGATCGATGCGATTCTCGACATGCGTGATGTCGTCGTCGATGAAGCAGCGCAGCACATAGGCGACGGCGTCCACCTCGCGAATATGCGCCAGGAACTTGTTGCCGAGCCCCTCGCCCTTGGAGGCGCCGCGCACCAGTCCGGCAATATCCACGAATGTCAGCCGGGTCGGGATGATGGTCGCCGACTTGCCGATGCGCGCTAGGTCGTCCAGGCGCGGATCGGGCACCGGCACTTCGCCGACGTTTGGCTCGATCGTGCAGAACGGATAGTTCGCGGCCTCGGCCTGCGCCGTCTGCGTCAGCGCATTGAACAGCGTCGACTTGCCGACATTGGGCAAGCCGACGATACCGCATTTGAAACCCATGAGAGGTGGTCCGGACGTAAAGGGTGAGATGGTGAGTTGGTGAGTAGTGAGTGGTGAAGCAAGACGCAAGTACGAGCGGCATTCGAACAATCCGATCCGTACGTCACCACCCACCCAATCCGCCGGTTGTGGTATGCACTTTCGTCATCTACTTACTGCACTTACGCTCATCCTTCACGACCTGACGCTGTTCACACCGAGTGATCGACCATGACCCAACCCAAGCTTACCGCCGTTACTGGCGGTCGCGCCGCCGCCACCCTCAAACTAGACAGCATCGACAAAGCGATCGCCGAGATGGCGGCGGGCCGGCCGATTATCGTCGTTGACGACGAGGACCGCGAGAACGAGGGCGATATCATCATGGCGGCGGCCAAGGCGACGCCGGAATGGGTGGCGTTCACGGTGCGACATACGTCGGGCATTCTCTGCGTGCCGCTGACACTGGCGGAAGCCCGCCGGCTTAACCTGGCGCCGATGGTCGCCGACAATGACGCGCCACTGTCGACGGCCTTCACGGTGTCAGTCGACTACCGCGAGGGACTGACCACGGGTATCTCCGCCGAGGAGCGCACGGCGACGATCCGGGCGCTCGCCAACAACAATGTCGGCCCCCGCGATTTCGTCCGGCCGGGCCATATCTTTCCGCTGGTGGCGCGCGAGGGCGGCGTGCTGATCCGCACCGGTCACACGGAGGCCGCTGTCGATCTGTCGCGGCTGGCCGGGCTCGGGCCGATCGGGCTGCTGGCCGAACTGGTCAATGACGACGGCACGGTCAAGAAGGGCGCGCAGGTGGAAGCGTTTGCGCGCGAGCATGGGCTGTGCCTGATCTCGATCGATGATCTGATCGCCTACCGGCAGCAGCGCGAGCGGCTGGTGACGCGTGTCTCCGAGACCGACACGGACACATCGATCGGCCCAGGCCGCGCGATTGTCTACGCCACGCCGTTCGACAGCGCCCACCACGTCGCCGTCGTCTATGGCGATGTCACGAAGGCGGGAGGCCGCGACGTGCTCGTGCGCCTGCACCGCGAGGACACGCTGGCCGATGTGTTCGGCGCCGGGCGCGGTGGCCTGGCGGCATCGCTGGCGCGCATTCAGGCAGCCGGTCGCGGCGTCGTGGTGTACCTGCGCGAGGGCGCTGTCGGCGTCGCCGGCCAGGGTCGCGAGGAAGGTGTCAGCGACTCGGTACGCAAGCAGCAATGGCGCGAAATCGGTCTCGGCGCGCAGATCCTGCGCGATCTCGGCGTCGAGTCCATCCGCGTGCTGTCGAGCAAGGAACGCCAGTTCAAGGGGCTGGCCGGCTTTGGCGTCGAGATTGCTGGGACGGAGCTGATTGAAGTGTGAAGAGCGAGAGGAGACGCCGGGTCGCGCAATCACTCTTGCAACTCGGTGATCTCAAGACCCAGTGATCTCAAGACTCGGTGAACTCAAGACTTGGCGATTTGTAAACCGCGCCGCACCCGGTGCAAGTGCCACAAGCCCAAGCCGAACAGCAGCACGGCGGTCACCTGATGGGCGACGCCGAGGTGGACCGGCACCAAAGCAAGCAGCGTCCAGATGCCGAGGCCCGCTTGCAGCAGCACGCCAGCGAGCAAAGCCAGTGCCAGCGACCGCACGGGCGACAGGGCAGCATTGATGACCGCCAGCAGCAACAGGCCATAGGCCAGCATGCGGTGGTTAAACTGCACCGTGGCGACGTTCTCGAACAGGTTGAGCCACCAGGGCTGCATGGCGAACAGGCCTGAGGGCACGAACGCTCCGTCCATCAGGGGCCAGGTTGTATGCGACAGTCCGGCATCGAGGCCAGCGACAAAGGCACCGAGGATGATCTGGAGGAAGATCAGCGCTGGCATGAGCATCGCCAGCAGGAAGGGGTCAAATCCCTTGGCGCTGTCGCCGGCGCGGCTCCAAGGCCGTAGCGGCGTAGACGCCATTGGGTCAGACCCCGTTCCCGCCAAGCGGTTGCTCAGCACCAACAGGGTCCAGACCAGAGCGCCGAACAGCAGCACGGCGAGCCCCAGATGCAGCGCCAGCCGGTATTGACTGACATCGGTGCGCTCCGACAGGCCGCTCGCGACCATGTACCAGCCGACAAAGCCCTGTAAGCCGCCCAGCGCCAGTATGCCGAACAGCCAGGCACTCAGGCTCCGACTAATCAGGCCGCGGAACCAAAATACGGCGAGCGGCACGGCGAAAGCTATGCCAATGAGCCGGCCCATCAAACGGTGCGCCCACTCCCACCAATAGATCGTCTGGAATTCAGCCAGCGACATACCTTTGTTGACGACCTGATATTCAGGGATCAGCTTGTACTTCTCGAACGCCACCTGCCAGTCAGCGCTGCTTAAGGGCGGAATGGCCCCCATGATCGGCTGCCATTCGGTGATCGACAGGCCTGAGTCCGTCAGCCGCGTCGCGCCGCCGACGGCGACCATGATCACCAGCAACACGGCGACGCAAGCCAGCCATCGGCGTACCGGGCTCAGGTTGTCGCCCGCATCAACCGGCTGGCCTTGGCTGATGCTGTTCGTCACCACAATCGGCCTCATCGGAGTTGTCTGATGTACCGGGAGCTACGGCCTCCACTGCCTGGGGACAAGCCGCTGCGGCGACACGACCCGCGCTGCTGCACCCTGCCGCCCCTTGCGCAACCCCCTGCCGCTCGCCTAACTGCCACACATGCGCAGCAGAACCCGCAAGCTGATCGGCACTATCCTGATGCTCCTATTGGTGCTCATCTATTTCCCGATCGCCGTTGAGATCAGCTCGGCTTGGCTGATCGAGGCGTCTGGACCCGTGCAGCTGTTTGGCTATTTATTCGCTGGGTTCGCCTGGATCTTGCCGGCGGGCTACCTGATCAAATGGATGTCTCGGTCCGATCCGCCGCCGTATCCGCCAAGCGCTTAAGTCACGCCACGTCGAGCTTCTGAAAGCGGCGCAGCAGGGCGAACGGCACACCCGACAGCAGCACATCGAGATGCCGGGCGCTGACGAACTCGCCGTTCAGCGACATGCGCGGCAGACCATGCAGGTACTCGGCGTGCTCAGCGTGGATCAGGCCT
>JANNSA010000192.1:0-2053 GCA_031402115.1 Hyphomicrobiaceae bacterium
CCACATCGGCATCTTGACCGCGAATGACGCAAAGAACGCCAGCCACAGCCAGGTTTGCATGGATGCTGGGAAGGTGCCCGGCTTCAGCAGCTCGACAATGTCGGTGGTGCCGGCGTGCTGGTACATGGCGAGCAGCGCCAACAGCATCAGCACCGAGCCGAGCAGCGTGTAGAGAAAGAATATGAAGCTGGCATAGACCCGCCGGCCGCCGCCCCAGACGCCGATGATCAGGAACATCGGGATCAGGCCGCCTTCGAAGAACAGGTAGAACAGCAGCAGATCAAGCGCCGAAAACACGCCGATCATCAGCGTTTCCAGCGCCAGGAAGGCGATCATGTATTCCTTGACGCGGGTGTCGATGGCTTCCCAGCTGGCCAGGATGCAGAACGGCATCAGGAATGACGTCAGGATAACGAACAGCATGGAAATGCCGTCGACGCCCATTTTGTATTTGATGCCCGAAGCAATCCAGGCGCGCTCTTCGACGAACTGAAAACCGGCATTGGCCGGGTCGAAATACACCCAGATCACCAGCGACAGCGCGAAGGTGGCGAGCGTCGTCCACAGCGCGATCCAGCGGGCGTTGCGGCGCGCGGCAGCATCGTCGCCACGCACCATCAGCATGATCAGCAGCGCGCCGAGCAGCGGCAAAAAGGTGATGATGCTCAGCCAAGGCGTCGCCGATTGCACGGCAGCGGCGGTTGTCGCGGCCTCCATCAGGAGCTCCTCCCCAGGAAGCGGACAAATGCGTCCTGTAGGCCTTGCCGGAAATCCGGCGGCAGCGCGAACAAGGTCGCCAGCAGCGTCACGCCAATTAGCATGACGAAGGCGTATTGGTAGACGAAGCCGCTCTGCAGCCGGACGGCGCCCTTGACGACAGTGCCGACGGTGGCCGCGAGGCCATCCGGCCCGATGCCGTCAATGACGGCGCCATCGCCCTGCTTCCAAAGCTGGCGGCCAAGCCACCGCACCGGCATGGCGAACATCACGTCATAGAGTTCGTCGATGTACCATTTGTTCAGGAGGAACAAATACAGCGGCCGGAAGGCGTTGGCGGTCGCTGCTGGCAGGCTTGGCACGGCGATGTAGAACAGCCAGGACAAGGCCAGTCCCGTGAGCATAGCGATGGTCGGCGACCACGCCACCCAGGTTGGCACATGGTGTTCGCCGCCCTTTGCAGCGCTAGAATGGGCGGCGCTGGCATCACTCTCAGTAGCGTGCCCCTCGGCTGCCTTTGGCTCCACGCTTATTGCTCCGGGGACCTCAGCCTCGCCCATGGCAACCGCACCGCGTGACGCGGCGGCAACTGGTTCGTGGGCCCCAGCTGCGGCATGCGTCGCGATAGCCCCCCGCCAGAAGCCGGCCTGCTGCTCGCCAATGAACAGTCCTGAAAAGAAGATGCCAGCTACGATGGCGCCCGCCGACAGCACCACCAGCGGGATCAGCATCACCGCTGGACTTTCATGCGCACGGTCAAAAGTGTGGTGATCAGCGCGCGTCTTGCCGTGGAAGGTCATGAACATCAGCCGCCAGGAGTAAAACGACGTCATCAGCGCTGCGACCACCAGCAGCCAGAATGCGAAAGTGCCGACTTGGCTACCAGCAGCAAACGCGGATTCGACGATGGCGTCCTTGGAATGGAAGCCGGCCATGCCGCCGATGCCGGGGATACCGGCGCCGGTCAAGGCCAAGGTGCCGATCAGCATCATCGCCCAGGTGTAGGGGATCTTGGCCGACAGCCCGCCCATCTTGCGCATGTCCTGCTCGTGATGCATGGCGTGGATCACCGAACCGGCGCCAAGGAACAGCAGCGCCTTGAAGAACGCGTGTGTAAACAGGTGGAAGATGCCGGCGCCATAGGCCCCGACGCCGAGCGCCACGAACATGTAGCCCAGCTGCGAGCAGGTCGAGTAGGCGATCACGCGCTTGATGTCGTTCTGGACGAGACCGACGGTCGCGGCGAAGAATGCCGTTATCGCCCCGATCACCAGCACCGTGGTCATCGCGAATTCCGAGGCCTCGAACATCGGCGACAGCCGCGCCACCATGAACA
>JANNSA010000193.1:0-5680 GCA_031402115.1 Hyphomicrobiaceae bacterium
AGTCTCAGCCTTGATCAGGGCGGAAAACCTCCCCATGTCTAGGCCTGAAATGGCGTCGATTGTCGATCCATGCGTCATCCTGCCCGCCCTCGGTTCGGCCAATAAGCCAACATTCCCCAAGTGGCCTGCCGGTTGGCGGAAAGATCGCCTGGCGAGGCCAGCAGATCAAGCTCTTTTGCCTCGGGTGGTGCCTGCGGCGGCGGGGAAGCCCGGATTTGGGCGAGGCAAACCGCACAGCATCGGCACCCTTGAACAATCGCTTGAACAATCGGGGACAGTATACCTATTCTTCCACAGAACAGATGACACCCGCGTCGGCGCCGCATAACAATCGGGGACAGTATATCTATTCTTCCACAGAACAGAAGACACCCGCGTCGGCGCCGGCGAAGCGCTGCACGAGCCTGTCGCTTGGGTGCTGGTTGCGTTGCGGCAGCGCGACACACGTGACGCTTCTTTGTCTTCTTGCCCGGCTGGTTGTCAGGCGGCGGTGCCCGTCGTCAGGGACGGGGACACGATGTTCATTTCGGTCGCCGGCCGGGAGTTTGGCCCAACCGCCGGAGCCGCCGAAATGAACATCGTGTCCCCTGCGCATCCCAACGCAAAAGGGGCGGCCCGTTGCCGGATCGCCCCCAAAATTAACCACACGACGCACGAACGAATATTTTGCGTTACTCAGCGTTACTTGGCGTTACTTCTGGATGCATCCAGAGCGCAAAACTAGCGCTTGGAAAACTGGAAGCTGCGGCGGGCTTTCTTGTGGCCGTATTTCTTGCGTTCCACGGTGCGGCTGTCGCGGGTCAGGAAGCCAGCCTTCTTCAGAGCGGGGCGCAAGTCGGGCTCGAAGTAGGTCAGCGCTTTCGACAGGCCGTGGCGGACGGCGCCGGCCTGGCCCGACAGGCCGCCGCCGGCAACTGTCACGACCACGTCGAACTCGTCCATGCGCGCCGTCGTCATCAAGGGCTGGCGCAGGATCAGCTGCAGCACGGGGCGGGCGAAGTAGGCCTGATAATCCTTCCGGTTGACTGTGATCTTGCCATGGCCGCGCTTGATCCAGACGCGCGCGACGGCGTCCTTGCGCTTGCCGGTGGCATAAGAACGGCCCTGTTTGTCGACCTTGCGCTCGCGCACCGGCGCGGCATTGGCGGCCGCAGTCTTGGCCAGATCTTCGAGCGAGTGGGTGGTTTCGGTCATTGACATGAGGTCACTTGCTCCGCTTGTTCTTGGAGTTCAGGGCGCCGATGTCCAACGCCGCCGGTTGCTGCGCCGTATGCGGATGTTCTGCCCCGGCATAAACCTTCAAATGGGTCAGCTGCTTGCGGCCGAGCGGGCCCTCTGGCAGCATGCGTTCCACCGCCTTGGTCAGCACGCGGCCGGGGAACTTGCCTTCCAGGATCTTCGCGGGAGTCCGGCTCTTGATGCCGCCTGGGAACCCGGTGTGCCAGTAATACAGCTTATCTTTCAGCTTGTTACCGGTGAACACCACCTTGTCGGCATTGATCACGACGATGACATCGCCGCAATCCATGTGCGGGGTGTAGCTCGGCTTGTGCTTGCCACGCAGGATGCGCGCCAGATTGGCGGCGAGGCGGCCAACCACCAGCCCATCGGCATCGACCAGATGCCACTTCTTCTCGATTTCCGCCGGACTGACGGAATGGGTATACTTCATCATCGGCGGCGCTCCAGGGGTGTTTCGGGCACGGGAGCCGTCAACGTTCCGCTCGGGTCGCAAGGCTCGCCGCCAGCGCCCCATCGCGAACGTCGCCGTCCCTCGGGACCGAACGTCGGAAAGAGTGTCGGCAACACGCCATTCGGGCGGCATTGCCTGGACAGCGCCAGGGATAGGCCGCGAGCGCGCTTCTGTCAATCACGTGCGCGTCAATTTATACAAGCGATTTCAATAGTTTAGTGTTGCGGTATTATATTACCCGACAAACTGTTTGGCCATCTGACGCTGACCGCCAGCATTTGCTACACTGGTTGCCAACTGATTTGCGCCGTCCCCACCGCAGCCGCCGGAGCCGCCAGCATGGCCGAGACCACGACACCGCCGCCGGTCGTCATCGACCGCGCCAAAGCCGCCGACAAGGCCGCGTCCAAGCTGTTGCTGCGCGAGCGCCGCGACGATGTCTACGTGCTGACGATGAACCACCCGCCGAGCCGCAACGCGCTGTCGGCCGAAATGATCGCCGAGATCGAGCGGGCACTGGTGGTGATCAAGGTCTGGCTGGAGGTCAAGGCGGTGGTCATCACTGGCTCAGGCCCGGTGTTCTGCTCAGGTCATGATCTGAAGGACGTCAAGGCGCATTTCGAGGACGGCGACGGCGGCAAGGGCCATTACAAGCGGATGCTGGCGCAGTGCACGCGGCTGATGAACACGCTGACCACCTACCCCAAACCGATCATCGCGGCGGTGCAGGGCACGGCGACGGCGGCCGGCGTGCAATTGGTGGCGTCATGCGATCTGGCGGTGGCGGCCGATACGGCGAAGTTCTGCACGCCCGGCGTCAACATTGGCTTCTTCTGCTCGACGCCATCGGTGCCGTTGGCGCGCACCATCGCGCGCAAGCACGCGCTGGAAATGCTGCTGACCGGCGACATGCTGGAAGCTTCCAGAGCCGCCGAGTTCGGCCTCGTCAACAAGGTTGTGCCGGCGGATCAAGTCGTTGATGCCGCAGTAGAATACGGCCGTCGGATTGGCCGTGGCTCACCCATGGCGATCGCCCGTGGCAAGGAGATGTTCTACACCCAGATCGACAAGCCGACGGAGGCAGCCTACGAGCACGCCGTCGCCGTCATGATCGACAGCATGATGACCGAGGACGCGCACGAGGGCGTCTCGGCGTTCCTCGGCAAACGTGAGCCGGAATGGAAGCTCGGCGAATGAGCGGGCTGGGGCGCGGGCTGCGCGCTCGAAAGCTGCGTGCTGACTGAAGTCAGCATCGCCCTTGCGCCTTGATGGCACCGGCCCTGACGCATAGCGGCTGGCGCCCACACTCAATCGCCGAGTGCTTGCCCGCAATCGCTCGTGCTGACCATAGTTGAGCATGAAGCAAGGCCAGCGCGCGACCGGCAGCAATCGCGGCGCGTGAAACAGATGGGTGGCGCGGACCAGCAGTGTCGGCAGCGACGGCAGTGGCACAGCAGCAACCGGACTGGTTGTGCGTGGGCTGGACTGCTGCTTTGGGCCATGCGCGGACGAACTGAGGCGCGGATCATCAGACTGCGTGTGCTCTTTGCGCACTTGGCCCAGCGACCGCTGCGACGGAAATTGCTGCAGCGCAACTTGATGGATAGCGTTTTCTGTGGCGAACGGCAGCGTGTCCGGATACATCGCCGCTTGTTGCTGTTGTACCCTCCGGACACGTGATCAAAGGCGCTTTGGCAACAATCCCGAGCAATGTGCCGGGAAGATGGTGGCTCACTTGAGATCGGCTGAACCGTGCCCAGGAACGGTCTCGGCAGTTTGGCTGGGCACGCTTCGCGCTTCAGAACCTAGGCTCGCCGGACGGCGGCTGTCACGATGGAAAACACCGTCCAAAAGCCGAGAGCAGGCGTGGCGACCCCTTCAGGCGCAAGGTTCGTGACACGAGCAGCCAGGGCAGCGACACCTCCTTGTTGAGGAAGCGGATCCACTGGCGCCCGTCGACCGTGACGGCAAGGTCCGCCTTGCCGACGTGCCCCTTCGCGACTGCGATCGCGCGATCCCGGATCGTCACGGTTGCCTGCGCGGCGTCCTTGCTGCCTCTAACGTTGCAAGAACTCCACACGACGGGAAAGCATGGTCGAAAAACTCTGCGCTCGCGCGGGCGTGATCGCGCTCTCATTGGACCGGCGGCTGAGGCATCGGCAGGCCGAGTGCCTTTGCGATTTCCAGGCTCACGAAGGGTTGCTTGGCAATCGCCTGTGCAAACGTGGCCGCCACAACGGCAAGGCCAACAAGTACTCCAGCGATGACGGCTGCACGGGCGCCGCGTCCAATTCGGTCGCCAATGAGCCCCAGGAAAGGCAACGCCTGGGTCAGATGGGTTGCGAAGAAGTGCGGGACCCGCAGGTCTCCGCTGACGGTCGACCAGCCAAACAGCGGAAGTCCGTAGGCATCGGACTTTGGTGTGCCGACCCAGTGACCGGAGCCGTCCACGACACCGGCGGCCAAGGCTCCGGCGGTGACAAGCGTGGCCAATGCGCCGACGATTGCACCAAGCCCCGCCCCGAGCCTGAGGCCCGGTCCGACATCGGCACGCGCTGACCGGAGTACCACGAAGCCGACCGCGATCGAGGCAGCGATCAGAGCCAGGGCGGCCCCACCCATCACCTGATAGTAGAGAAAGCTCTCCCAGGCGGTTTGGGTGTTGAAGTGCGAGTCGCGGCCGCGCGAGGCTTGCAGCGTCACGTAAAGAACCTCGATCAAGGTCGCGATCGCGGCGGTGCTGAGTGCCAGCCGCATGAGCACGCCTTCGCGGGCTGCTGGGGCCACCAGTGTTGCAAACCACACAAGTGTCAGAAGATGCACGCCGAACGAGACGGCAAACTTCATCGGTTTGGCTCACACGGTCGTGCCGGCAAGGGTGCGGGCGTCAATCAAGTACGCCAAACCCGTCATAACGAGGACGCATGCACAGACAGCGACAGTCGCAAGGGCAGCGGTTTCACTGCGCGTGACGGGTCTCATACGCTGCCCTCCGGCACCGCGCGTACCACCATGCCAGGCATGACGCGGACGGCTTGGAACATCAGAAAGCCGATTGGACCAAACATGAATGTGGTGATCAGGATCGGCGCCTGGAACCACCGTGCCAAGCCAAGGCTGTCGGATTTTTCAGCGATCCACAGACCAACGAAGAGATCGAACGCGAGATAGTGGACCCATCCGGCGAGGGCGACTTCGGGCGAGGTGAACAGCTGCTGTACGGCTGGCAGCGAGAAGAAGCCGCCACCGTCAACGCGGAAGAAGTACACCGCGATCAGGACGCTATAGAGAAGTGCCAGCGCACTCAGCACGCCCGACCTGATCACCGGGACCACGAACCGGCGTGGCAGCAGGATCAGGGCGATCCAGGAGATAAGCGCCAGCGTGTTCACGGTGCTGAAGACCATATCGATGGGCAGGGTCATCGTAGTTCCTCAATTCTAGGGCGTCGAAGCGCCAGAGATTTGCGGATGCCCTTCGGAACCATTATTCCACCTTTACGGTGATTGTCGTTGCGCCGGCGGCTTTGGCCTCGAACTTCGCTTCGTCGAAGGTCGGGGCACGCATGGTCGGCCGCTGGTTGTTGGACACTCCCCAGGCTTCTGTCGGTATGCCCAGGAAATTGGTGTCGGTTTTGCGATTGCCGTTCAGATCGTGCGACACGGCGACCGCGTAGGTCCCGGGCTTGAGGTCGCCAAAGCGGCAAGTCACACCGCTCGCGTCTGCCGGAAGCCAAACGTTCGAGCTGTAAGCGTTACTGGTGGGGAATTCCGCCCCGTCCGTATGCAGCGCACAGCCGACCTGGCCTTGTTGCGATGCGACGCCCGTGACCCGAACAACAAGTTCTGAGGATTGGGCGGCGGCGGTACTTAAGCTGACGATCGTCAGCGTTGCGACGGCAAGACCGGAAAACTTCGAAGAAAACCGCATGATGGCCTCCATTCAAGTTGACAATGTCTACCACAATTAAACGCTCGCGTTGACACT
>JANNSA010000194.1:0-1906 GCA_031402115.1 Hyphomicrobiaceae bacterium
GACCAAACGCGTAGGCTGGGCTGACCCCTTCGCGAAGCCCAGCACCCAAGCGTGGCGCTCGCGGTAAGATGCTGGGCTTCGCAAAGGGCTCAGCCCAGCCTACACACTACACACCTTCGAAGAGCGCGGCGACGCCGAGGCCGCCGACGGCGCCGCTGACAGCGATACCGCAGTCCAGCGGCTCGCGCGATGCGGGTTTGCGTTCGCGCACCAGCCGCGTGAACAGCCGCACCACCAGCGCGGCGCTACCGGCGCCGGCGGCGGCGCCGCGCGCTAAGGCGCCGCCATCGCGGTTGAGCATCGCGTCGCTGAAGCCGAGGCTGTCGCGGAACGAGATGGCTTGGGCCGCGCTTGCCTCGTTCAATTCGATCGCTGTGATGCGCTCGCGGGGGAAACCGTTCAGGCGCGCGTATAGGCTCAAAATCGCCTGCACGGGCGCCGACGCCGCCTCGTCGGTCTCGGCGCCGACCGCGGAGCCGAGCACCAGCACCAGTGCCGGCGGCTTGCCGAGGCGCTCCCATACGGCTTGCGACACGATCACCACGAACGCTGCCGCGTCGTGGCCAAGTGCCGTATTGCCGGCGGTGACCGCACCGGAAGTCGGCGATACGGCATTGGAAAGCACCGGCAGCTCCGCCAGATCGTCCAGGTCGAGGCCATCGACCAGGCTCTCGTCACGGAATTCCGGGATTGCCACTTTGAGCGCCACGATCTCGTCCTTGAAGCAGCGCGCCTCGTGTGCAGCGACGGCGCGCTGACGGGTGGCGAAAGCGTAGCCGTCTTGCGCCTTGCGGCTGATCTGCGAGCGCTCGGCCAGCCGGTCGTGGGCGTCCAGGCTCGGCATGTCGCCGCCGCTCAAATCGTCGGGCGCGCCGATGAAGCGCGGCTGCTGATGCACCATGCGCGGCCGTGCCACGCGCCACGGCGCCGTCGACAGCGATTCCGCACCGCCGGCGATAACAACGGAAGCGTCACCAGCGGCAATGCTGCGCGCGGCATGAATGATGGCGTCGAGGCCTGAGGCGCACTGGCGATCAATGGTGGTAGCCGGCACCTTGTCCGGCAGGCCAGCTGCAAGCGCGACGAGGCGCGCCGGGTTACCACCCTGGGTGGCGTTGCCGATGATCACTTCATCGACATCGGCTGGGCTGAGATTGGCGTCTGCCAACGCCGCGATCAGGATAGGCGCGGCCAATTCCTCAATGCGGCGCGCACGATGCACGCCACCGATCCGCCCAAAGACTGACCGGCGAGCCGCCACGACATAGCTCTTATCTCCACGCAAATGCATGTCCGCCAAACCCCGCCGCTGCCAACCGGACGCCCATTCCGGCCCACTCTCAGAGCTGCGCAGTATCGCTGTAATGGTGGCGGAATCCGGAACCGGATTGCGGCATTTGAAATACAATTTGACGGGGGAGAGGCGCCAGCCCCTAGCCGCGCTTGCGGATGACGGCTTGCAGCACGTCGCGGACGCCGATGGCGCCGACGAAGTGGTCGGCCGCGTCGAACAGGGCGACCGGGGCCGTGCCGGAATTGTGGATCGCCTGCATGACGATTTTCAGAGTCGCGTCGGGCCTGGCCCAGAACATCGGCGTGGTGCCCGTCGGTTGCGGCTGGTCAACATCGGCGCAACTGACCCAGGCGGTCGGTTTGCCGTCGCGCTCGGCGGCGATCACCTTGCGGTCGCTGCCAACCTTGAAGCGCGTCGTCTTGCGTCGGTCGAGCCAGACCCAGCCATCGCCGGCGGGCTCCAGGTCGCGGGCGTCGCGCATGACGTTGTAAGCAGTCAGCACCGACAACGGGTTCACGTTGGCAACAAACTCAGTGACGTAGTCATTGGCCGGTTTCAGGATGATCTCTTCTGGCGCACCAGTCTGGACGATCCGGCCACCCTCCATGATGG
>JANNSA010000195.1:0-5104 GCA_031402115.1 Hyphomicrobiaceae bacterium
GGCCAGGTGGCATGACGGACAGCCAGTCACTGTTGAAGACGTGATCTGGAGCCTTGAAAAGCAGAAAGAAGTTGATCCCAACGCGGGTTATTACTATCAGGACGTCGTTAAGGCTGAGAAGACCGGCGACCATGACGTGACCTTCACGTTCGCCAAGCCCGGCAATCGCGAATTGCCATTCATCGTTGGCCAGTTGACCATTCTGCCGAAGCATTATTGGACCAGCAATGGACCCGACGGCAAACCGCGCAATTTCGCCAAGGCGACGCTGGAGCCGCCACTCGGCGGCGGCGCCTATCGCATCAAGTCCATCGATGCCAATCGTTCGATAGTTTACGAGCGTGTCACGGATTACTGGGGCAAGGATCTACCCGTCAATGTCGGGCAGAACAATCTCGATATCATCCGCTTCGTCAGCTACCAGGACCCCGGTATTGCCTTTGAGGCATTTAAGGCCGGAGAGATTGAGTATCGCGCCGAGAACAGCTCAAAGAACTGGGCGACGGGCTATGACTTCCCGGCCCTGAAGGCTGGCGCTGTCATCAAGCAGGAAGTGATCTTCAAAGACCCACAGCCGATGCAGGGCTTTGGTTTCAATCTGCGCCGGCCGCAATTCGCTGATGTCAGAACACGCGAAGCGCTCGGGCTGGCGTTTGATTTTGAGTGGTCGAACAAGAACCTGTTCTATGGCCAGTACAAGCGCACCGACAGTTACTTCGTGAAGCAGGACCTGGCATCCTTTGGACTGCCGACCGGCCGTGAGTTGGAACTCCTGACTGAAGTGAAGGAGCAGATACCCGCGCAGGTATTCACGACGGAGTTCAAGAACACCCTCAATGCGACCCCTGACGACCTTCGCACCAATCTGCGCAAGGCGGCTCAGCTCTTGAAGGACGCCGGCTGGGTACTCAAGGACAAGATCCTGGTTGATGGCAAAACCGGCAAGCCACTGACGATGGAATTCCTGCTCGACGATGATTTGTTCGAGCGCATCATCTCGCCATACATTCAAAACCTGGAGCGACTTGGCGTCAAAGCAACAATCCGGCAGATCGACACGCCGCAATATGTTCGTCGCGTCGAAAACCGTGACTTTGATGTGATCATATTCAATCTGGGGCAATCGGAATCGCCCGGTAATGAACAACGGGAATATTGGGGCACTTCATCGGCTGATAAGGCTGGTTCGAGAAATTATCTCGGTATCAAGAACCCTGCGATCGATAAGCTGGTCGAAAAGATCGTGTTCGCCAAGGATCGCCAGGAGCTGATCGCTGCAACGCGAGCTGTCGATCGCGTGCTGCTGTGGGGCCACTACCTTGTGCCGCAATGGCATACGCCAGCAACCCGCCTTGCCTATTGGGACAAGTACAAGTCCCCGGCGGTGCTGCCGTCGCAGGGACCGGCGTTCCCGACCGTGTGGTGGTACGATCCGGAAGCCGCCAAACGTGTCGACGCGATCAAGCGCAAGTGATGGTGGTGGCGCTTTGGAACAGCAGCATTCGGGGGCCAGCAATGGTGGTGCGAGCAGTCACAGTTTGCGTCATGCTGGCGTTCGGGAGTTTTTTGCCAGCGGCACAATTGCACGCCGCCGACATCCCCGTTGGCCCGCGCCACGGCTTGTCGGTGTTCCACGACCTGAAGTATCCAGCCGGCTTTAAGCACTTCGACTATGTCAATCCGGACGCGCCCAAGGGTGGCCGTATCCGTACCACCGGCGTGCTGGCGCTGCAGACTTTCGACAATTTCAATCAACACATCGCCAAGGGCGACCCGGCGCAATTGACCGGGCTGTTGTTCGATTCGCTGATGGCGCGCGCCGTCGACGAACCGGACGCGATGTACGGGCTGGTGGCCGCGAGCGCCGAACTCAGTGCCGATGGCAAGTCCGTGACGTTCAGGTTGCGCCCGGAGGCCCGTTTTTCTGACGGCTCGCCAATTACCGCCGAAGACATCGCCTTCAGCGTCGACATTCTGAAAACCAAGGGCGATCCGTCTTACGAACTGAGCATGAAGGCCATTGAGCCGGCGACGATCATCGATCCGCTGACCATCCGCTTCACCTTCAAGGGCGACAATGTCCGCGACCTGCCGACCATGATCGCTGGCCTGCCGGTGTTTTCCAAAGCCTATTGGCAGGGCAAGGATTTTGCGCAGCCTTCGCTCGACGTGCCACTGGGTTCCGGACCTTACAAGGTCGGCACTTACACGCAGCGCAGTTCCATAACCTATACGCGACGGCTGGACTATTGGGCCAAGGACTTGCCAGTCAGCGTCGGCCTGTACAATTTCGATAGCATTAAGCTCGACTATTTCAGCGATATGGATATCGGTTTGCAGGCGCTGCTGGCGGGTGATCTCGACCTGCGCGAGGAGTTCAGCTCGCGCAATTGGGCGACCAGTTACGAAGTGCCCGCAGTCAAGAGCGGCAAGATCATCAAGGATCCGATCCCCGACGGCACGCCGTCTGGCACGCAAGGCTTCTTCTTCAATCTGCGCCGCGACAAGTTCAAGGATCCGCGCGTCCGCGAGGCGCTTGGCCTCGCCTTTGACTTCGAATGGACCAATAAGAACCTGTTCTTTGGCGCCTACAAGCGCACCACCAGCTACTTCCAGGGCACGCCGATGATGGCCGAGGGTGAGCCAAACGTGGCGGAACTCGAGCTGCTCGAACCGTTCCGCAAGGACTTGCCGGCGGCCGCCTTTGGTCCGGTGCCAGTGCCCCTGGTCAGCGACGCCAGCGGACAGGACCGCAATCTCCTGCGCAAGTCCCGCGCGCTGCTCGCCGACGCCGGTTGGACTGTGCAGGGTGGCAAACTGGCCAACGCCAAGCAGGAACAATTCACCCTGGAGTTTCTGCTCGACGATGACGGCTTTGAACGCATCATCGCCCCCTACCTCAAGAACCTGCAGCAATTGGGCATCGACGCGTCGATCCGCATCGTCGACATTCCGCAATATGAGCGGCGGCAGAAGTCCTACGATTTTGATGTCGTAACGGCGCGTTACACCATGAGCCAGACGCTCGGCAGCGAGTTGCGCACCTTCTTTTCGTCGGCGGCCGCCGACATGGATGCGGCGCAAAATCTTGCTGGCATCAAGGACAAGACGGTCGACGCGTTGATCGAGAAAGTCATCGCTGCCACAACCCGTGCCGATCAGGTGATCGCCGCCAAGGCGCTCGATCGCGTCATGCGCGTCTCGCACTATTGGGTGCCGCAATGGTATGGCGGCACCTATCGCACGGCCTTTTGGAACCGCTTTTCGAGGCCTGCCATCCAACCTCCCTATGACCGTGGCATCCTTGACCGCTGGTGGTACGATCCCGCCAAAGACGCCACGACGAAATGAATGGATAGCTGATGGCTGACTACATTGTCCGGCGCCTGCTGCTGATGATCCCGACACTATTTGGCATCATGCTGATTAGTTTCGCCGTCATCCAGTTTGCGCCGGGCGGGCCCGTCGAACGTATGATCGCGCGCCTCCAGGGCAATGACGTGTCGGCAACGGCGCGGATTGGCGGTGGCGGCGGCGATTTTGCGGCTGGCGGCAACCAATCGCAGGCCAACAATCTCGATGCCGGCAGTTCGGCCTATCGTGGCGCGCGCGGGCTCGATCCCGAATTCATCAAGAAGATCGAGAAGCAGTTCGGCTTCGACCGGCCGGCCTATGAGCGCTTCGGCCTGATGATGTGGAACTATTTGCGCTTCGATTTTGGCGACAGCTACTTCAAGGGCCGCCCGGTGCTGTCGCTACTGGCCGAGAAGCTGCCGGTTTCCATGTCGCTCGGCTTCTGGATGCTGCTGATCAGCTACGGCATTTCCATCCCGCTCGGCATCCGCAAGGCCGTGCATGACGGTTCCAAATTCGATGTCTGGACGTCGGGCGCGATCGTTGTCGGTTATGCCATTCCCGGCTTTCTGATCGCCGTGCTGTTCATCATTCTGTTTGCTGGCGGTAATTACTGGAACATCTTCCCGCGCAAGGGGCTGGGCTCCGACAATTGGGAAGAGTTGTCGATGATTGGCAAGGTGCTCGACTATCTCTGGCACCTGGTGCTGCCGATCACCGCCATGTCACTGGGGGCGTTCGCAACCACAACCTTCCTGACCAAGAACTCGTTCCTCGACGAAATCAAGAAACAGTACGTCACGACGGCGCGGGCCAAGGGTCTTAACGAAACGCAAGTGCTTTACGGGCATGTGTTCCGCAACGCCATGTTGATCGTCATCTCGGGGTTTCCTGCCGCGTTTATCGGCGCGTTTTTCGCTGAGGCGCTGCTGATCGAGCAGACCTTCTCGCTGAACGGCTTGGGGCTGCTCGGCTATGAGGCGATCATGGACCGCGACTACCCGATCGTGTTCGCGACGCTCTACATCTTCGCGCTGATGGGGCTGGTGCTGCAGCTGCTGTCCGACCTCGTCTACACGGCGGTCGATCCCCGTATCGACTTCGAATCGAGGGAAGTCTGATGATGTCGCTTACAGCACTATTCCAGCGCGCTGAAGCAGCCATTCGGCGAGGGAGCAAATCGTCGCTCCGTTCTGTTCGAGGCGCACGTCATGGACACTAAAGTAGGAACGTTGGTGCCGGCGGACCCATCCGCCGTCAGTCTCTGGAACCGCGTCCAGGCGTTGCGCGCCCTGTTGCCGAAGCCATCACCGCTAATGCGGCGGCGGTTGCAGAACTTCCGCGGAAATTCCCGCGGCTTCTGGTCCTTGTGGATTTTCCTGGCGCTGTATGGCCTCTCGCTGTTTTCCGAGATCATTGCCAACGACCAGCCGATGCTGATCGTGCACAAGGGTTCGGTATATTCTCCGGTGCTGAAAACCTATTCGGAAACTGATTTCGGCGGTGAGTTCGAAACGGCCGCCAACTATCGTGATCCGTATTTGGCGGAGTTGCTGAGCAAGGATGGTGCCTGGGTCTGGTGGCCGCCGATCCGCTACAACTATTCAACCATCATGAAGGAACTGCCGCAGCCGGCGCCGTCGCCGCCATCATGGACGCTGACGCAGGAAAAGCGCTGCATCGCCTATCCGCTGGGCGTCGCTGACCCAAGCTGTTCAATGTGGAACTGGAACTGGCTCGGCACCGACGA
>JANNSA010000196.1:0-3879 GCA_031402115.1 Hyphomicrobiaceae bacterium
CACGCCGCGCACCCAAGACGGCGGGCTTACGCTCACATGCATCTGTCGCGATCACCACCACCATCTCCATCGCAAATACGATTGCGATCAAGATGACACATTTCTCACCTCCGCCAAGGCGGCCCTGGCCGGGTGCTTACGTGATCTTCGTGCTACATAATTAGCTGATTGGAAGTGCGAAGGTGACAAATGCCTACCCCTCACTACCCTCCCGCCGCTGTGCAGCGCGCGCTGCGCAAGCTTGGCACGGACATCCACGATGCCCGTCGTCGGCGGCGGCTGCCAATGGCGATTGTGGCGGAGCGCGCGTTCACATCCCGCTCGACCCTGCAAAAGGTCGAAGCGGGCGACACCAGCGTGAGTATGGGCATTTATGCCAGCGTCCTGCAGGCACTCGGTCTCCTTGACGGTTTGAGCCAGATCGCCGACATCGCCAATGATCGCATTGGCCAGGCGCTGGCCAGCGCCGAACTGCCCAAGCACGTCCATCTCAAGCGAAGAGCCGGATCGTCTCGCGATGGCTGACTTCGAGGTGCACATCGATCTGGACGGCCGTGGACGCCCTGTCGGCCTGGCCAGATGCAATCGCGTCAGGGGCAGTGAGACCATCCTCTTCGAATATGACGGAACATGGCTCGGCGACCCCGCGCGCTTTTCGCTGGAGCCCGCTCTTGCCCTGACCCGGGGCGCATTCGCGGCTCCTGCCGGACGGGCGACGTTCGGCTCCATCGGCGATAGCGCTCCTGACACCTGGGGCCGCCGATTGATGCAACGCGCGGAACGTCGTCTCGCCGAACGCGAAATCCGTGCTGTTCGCACCCTGGCGGAGAGCGACTACTTGCTCGGCGTCGCAGACGAGACCCGGCTTGGCGCACTGCGATTCCGCTGGGTAGGCGAAGAGGCGTTCCAGGCACCGGTCCGCGCTAGTGTTCCAGCGCTCATTGAACTGGGCCGGCTGCTCCAGATCACCGAGCGGATTTTGCGGGACGAGGAAACAGACGAGGATCTGCAACTCATTTTCGCGCCCGGCTCCTCGCTCGGCGGCGCGCGTCCCAAGGCATCGGTCATCGACCAGCACGGGCATCTGGCAATCGCGAAATTCCCCAAGGAGACCGACGACTACAGCATGGAGACCTGGGAGGAGATTGCCTTGCGCTTGGCCGGCCAAGCCGGCATCGCGACTCCGCGCCATGAGTTGATCGAAGTTGCCGGTAAGCCGGTTTTGCTGTCGCGACGCTTCGATCGTGCGGGTCGTATTCGCATTCCCTTTCTCTCGGCCATGGCGATGATGGGGGCTAAAGATGGCGAGCGTGGTAGTTACCCTGAAATCGTTGACGCCCTGTCGCAGTATGGCGCGCAAGGCAAGACCGACGCCCATGCTCTTTATCGGCGTGTCGTTTTCAGCGTGCTGATTTCCAACGTCGACGACCACTTGCGCAACCACGGCTTCCTCTGGCTGGGCAAAAAAGGCTGGTCGCTGTCGCCAGCCTACGACCTCAATCCCGTACCGGCCGATGTCAAAGCGCGCGTGCTGACGACGAACATCGATCTCGACGAAGGCACCTGTTCGCTCGACCTGTTGGAGGCAGCATCGGGCTTTTACGGCCTGACGCTACCGCAGGCCCGCGGGATCATCAAACAGGTGGCCAGAGTGACGGCGACTTGGCGTAACACCGCTCGGGCGGCAGGTGCCCGTTCGACAGAAATCACCCGCATGGGCAGCGCATTCGAGCATGATGATCTCAAGCGAGCGCTCGCGTTGTGATGGTCATGTTCAGCGACAGTGCTGCGGCAGGACCGCCGAACTGAACAACGGCGGTAACATGTCAGCGCGAGACGATCTCGTTTTCTGGAGGCGTGTCGACATTGCCTATGCGGCGAGGTCACGTTGATGCTGGTCCAAGGGCGCGAACAGTGCTGAAATGTCGGCCTCGGTCAAGTTGAGCCCCGATTTCGACGTGCCGGCGAATAGAGCATCGGCGAGGGCGGCCTTGCGCAACTTCAAGATCTCGATCGCCGTCTCGATGCCTTCCTCGACGATGAGCTTATAGACAAACACCGGCTTGGCCTGGCCGATGCGATAGGCGCGATCGGTTGCCTGGTTTTCGACCGCCGGATTCCACCATGGATCGTAATGAATGACTGTGTCGGCCGCCGTCAGATTGAGTCCGGTGCCGCCTGCCTTAAGGCTCAGGAGGAATAATGGCACCTTGCCCGACTGGAAGGCTTTGACTGGTACGGCACGATCAGCGGTGTCGCCCGTCAGGCTGACATAGGGAATGCTGCGCTTGCCCAACTCGGCCTCGATCAAAGCGAGCATGCTGGTGAATTGCGAAAACAGCAGAATGCGGCGTCCCTCGGCCACCATCTCGGGGATCATTTCCATCAGGCGTTCGAGCTTGGCCGATTGCTTGACGGCGCGGGCTTGCGGCATTTTCAAAAGCCGGGGATCGCAGCACACCTGACGCAGCTTCAACAGGGCGTCGAGAAAAATGATGTGGCTCTTGGCCAAACCATTCTTTTCGATCTCGTCGCGGACCTTCTTGTGCATCAGGGACCGCACGGTTTCGTATAAATCACGCTGGTCGCCGTCCAGCCGGACATGTTCGACAATCTCGGTCTTAGGCGGCAACTCGGTCGCCACTTCCTGTTTGGTCCGGCGCAACATGAACGGTTTTAAGCGCCGCGACAGGAACGCCTGAGCCGCCGCGTCGCCGTGCTTTTCGATGGGGGTGCGGAAGTTGCGGCGGAAGCTGCTTTCATCGCCTAGAAGGCCCGGCGAGAGGAATTGGAACAGCGACCAGACTTCGCCCAGATTGTTTTCGAGCGGCGTACCGGTCAATGCGAAGCGATGGCGGGCGTTGATGCGGTGGGCGGTGCCGGAGATGGCCGCCTTGGGGTTCTTGATCGCTTGCGCCTCGTCTAGAATGGCGGCGTGGAACTCGTGGCCGAGCAGAATCTCGGCATCGCGCATCAGCAGCGGATAGGTCGTGAGGACCAGATCATGTTTGGCGATTTGTCCGAGCAGTTGCTTGCGCTCGCTACCACGGCACAAGGCGAGCACGGAAAGCTCGGGCGCAAAACGTTTCGCCTCCGCCTGCCAGTTTGGCAGCACACTGGTTGGAGCCAGGATCAGGGCAGGCTTGTCGAGCCGCCCTTGCGCTTTTTCGCGCGCCAGAAACGCGAGCGCCTGTACGGTTTTTCCAAGCCCCATGTCGTCGGCAAGCACGCCGCCAAAGCCGGTATCGCGTAGGAAATCAAGCCATGCGAGCCCCTCGCTCTGATAGGGGCGCAAGTCAGCCTTGAACGACTTGGGAGGGCTCACGTCTTTGAGTGTCCGGCCACGGCGCAGGTCGTTGCCGAGTGCGATCAACCGTTCGGCGCTGGCGGCCCAAGCCACGTTGACGCCGGAAGCAAAGTCTGTAATTGCGGTAGCCTCGGCGCGGTGGAGCTTTACCTTGCCGTCGACGATGCGCGAGCCGCGCGGTCCGATCAGCTGAAGCAAAGACTTGAGCATCGGCGCGAGCCGCTCACCCGGCAACGGCAGTAATCGGCCATCGGGCAGGGCGTGATACACCTTGAGACCTGCACAGCTCTTGATGAATTTTTTTGCGTCCTTAGGTTCGCTGGACGCTGCCAGCTGCACCAACTCCGCCGGAAGCCGGGACAGCACGTCGGTCAGAAAGGGAATAAGGTTCAGCCGGTGCCCTTCGAAGTCGATGCCGAGCTCGAACGAGAACCAGTCGATGCCCGAGCCCTCGCCGACATCGGCCCACCATTGCGGCTCGCCCTCGGCGATCTGGTAGGGATAGTCCGGCGCGAAGGTGATCTGCCAGCCATCTATGACAAGCTGGGGTACCACCTCGGCCGAGAAGGCGA
>JANNSA010000197.1:0-16248 GCA_031402115.1 Hyphomicrobiaceae bacterium
CGACCCGACGCCACAGGCTCGGAACGTGGGGTTCGGAACGTGGGGGTTCGGGCCGCGCGGCTACCGGCAGCCGATCTCCGGCGCTGGCGCGCGTGGCCGTCGGGTCGCGCGAAGGGCTTGACCCGACCTACGGGTTCCCCGGCACCAGGACGCAACAGCATAACACCGGGACAGTATACTGTTTCGCTCACATAACACCGGGACAGTATACTGTTTCGCTCATGACAAGGCGCGCGCATGACACGGGGACAGTCCACATCATGTCGCCGCCAACCCGCCGCCTGCCTCACTCCAGCCGTGCCGGGAACCCGGCGGCGCGCAGATCGGTGCCAAGTGCGTCTTCCAGCAGCTTGACGATCTGCGTTGACTGGGCCGTGCCGCCATAGGCCGCCTTGCCGCGGGCGAAGGTGGCCGCCGTCAGCGACGCCAGCTCGAGCGGCACGCCGAACTCGGTGCCAAAGCCTTGTGCGAAGCCGAGGTCCTTGAGCGCCAGGTCCATGCTGAAGGCGATGTCGTAGCTGCCGTTGAGGATCAGCTGGCCTTCGGTCTCGTGCACGAAGCTGGTGCCGGAACTGGCGGCGATGGCTGCCCAGGCCTGGCCCAGATCGAGGCCGCCGCGCTTGGCCAGCATCAGCGCCTCGCCGTCGGCGACCAGGTGGATGAAGGCGAGCATGTTGGTGATCACCTTGATCAGTGCCGCGGCCCCGAGCGGCCCCATGTGGAACAGCTTGGCGCCCATCGCCATAAGCGCCGGCTGATGCGTGGCGTAGAGATCGGCGTCGCCGCCGGCCAGCACGGTAATGCGGCCCTGATGCGCCAGATGCACGCCGCCGGTGACCGGCGCTTCCAGGGTGCGGATGCCGGCGGCGCTGGCGAGGCCGGCGAGGCGCAGGATGTCGTCGCGGCCGAGTGTCGACATCTCGATCCAGGTGGCACCCTGGGGCAACGCCGGCAGCAGCGCCGCGAGCACGGCTTCGGAAGCGGCGGGCGATGGCAGACAGGTGATGACGGCGTCGCACTGGCGGGCGAGATCGGCGGCGCTGGTGGCGGGTTGGGCGGTAGCGCGCGCGGTGGCGGCGCCGGGTTGCGCAGGCTGGCGGCTGACCAGCGCCGCGATCAGCTCAGGGTCGCGATCGAACACGGTGAGCGGGAAGCCACCGCGCATCAGGCTCGCCGCCAACGCGCCGCCGAGATTGCCCAAGCCGATGAAGCCGTAGCGCATGCTGGTGATCCTTGTCCGTGCTGCCGATGCATTGCGTCAACCATACTGCCACGTCCGCGCGCGCATGACGATGCGGCGGATGTCAATACGACCGTTGCAGATGCCACTGCATGCGGGCATGCCGGGGGATTGGCAGCCGTCCGAGCATCGCCCGGATGCGCTGACCGAGCCCGGGAGCGCGCGCGAATATTTGGCGTTACTTGGCGTTACTTGGCGTTACTTCCCCGCTATACAAATGATTCCCGGCACGCTGGAAATTGGCAGACCCGCAGGCGCCCGTTGCCGCAGCGCGTCAAGGTCAACGGCGCCGGCGAACCACCCTTGAGCCCCCGCAAACCTCTTGCCAAGCCAAACCTCCCGCGCTACCACCCCTGTCATCCGGAGCCGCCAGCCACCCGATGGGTCCGGCGAGCCGCCCCGGCAGGCGCCCGTAGCTCAGCTGGATAGAGCACCAGACTACGAATCTGGGGGCCGGAGGTTCGAATCCTTCCGGGCGCGCCATTCCGGACCAAAGCGTGAGCCGCAGCATCCCCCAGCGCTGACCCGTCGCACGCCCACCGATCACGATCCACTTCTCGTTGCAGGCGCCACAAGTTCGCGGGCGTCTTGGGGCTAGTGATCCGGCAGATCAGCGCTTCAGCGGCAAGCACGGCACGTGGTGGCGCGAAGCGCGGCAACGGCGGCGTCGACGGAGATGCGTTGGAAACGGATCGTCTGGCCGGATCTGGTTTGGGCGAGCCGGGGCAGGTCGGCGCGGATGACGGTGCCGATCTTGGGGTAGCCCCCGGTCGGCTGGCGGTCGGCCATCAAAACGATCGGTTGGCGGTCGCCCGGCACCTGAATGGCGCCCATGGCGATGCCGTCCGAAACAACGTCATAGCTTTTGACATGCTGCAGCGACGGGCCGTCGAGGCGATAGCCCATGCGATCGCTGCGGGCCGACACCGCGTACTCGCCCGCACTCATGGCCTGATGGGCAGCGGCGGTGAAATGGTCGTCTTGAGGTCCTGACACGAACCGAATCAGGCCACCCGCCAGGCCTGGTTCGCCGCCGCCGACGCGATCAGGCTGGTCGATCTGGCGGCCCATGGCGTGAGCCGGGATGGCCATTGCAGCAACAAGGCTGCCGCCGCCAAGCGGGCCGATCCCAGAGCGCGCGTGCATCGAAAGGCTGCCCATGACGGGTGCAAGCGCAAAGCCACCAGAGACCGAGAGATAGGCCCACACATGGCTAGGGCCCGGCCGGATCGACAATCGCGCACCCGGCAGCAGGGTCATCGCAACACGCGTTGGCACCGGTTCACCGTCACGTTCCAGCACAAACCCAAAGGCCGAGATGCCGGCCCGGATTGCGGCGCCGGTAATCTCAAGATCGATGCCGCCGGGGCCGATCTCGATGGCAGCGTAGTCCACTGGGTTGCCGGCCAGCTGGTTGGCTTCGCGATGCGCCAGCCAGTCCATCGGGCCTGCTGGTGTTACGCCAAAGCGCAGATGGCCATGCCGGCCCGCATCCTGCAGCGTACAGACGGGTCCAGCGCGCAAAACCTGGAGCGTCGGGTTCATGGCGCTTGGCTCATGGTATGGCCTCGCGGCGGGCGATGATTTCACCTGCCAGGGCGCGGGCTTCAAGGCCAGCAAATGCTGGCCGGTCGACCGGATCGAACGTGATTGCGTCGCCCACTGATACGAGGAAGACAGGGCGCCGCTCCGGAGCGAACAACCGCTCCGGCGTGCGGCCCAGGATGTGCCAGCCTGACGGCATGGCGAGTCCTGCGACAATCGCCTGACCACCGGCAATGATCAGGCTGCCGGCGGCAATCCGGTCGCGCGGCGACGCGCGGCGCGGCAGCGCTAAGTCTTGCGGCAACCCGCTCAGATATGCCCAGCCCGGTGAGAAGCCATACATGGCGACGCGATACCGTGCGGATGCGTGCCGGGTGATGACATCGCCAGCCCGGAGCCCCGTACTGGCTGCGATATGGCTGAGGTCATCGGCGAATGCCGGATCGTAGCAGGCTGGCAGGTGCCAGACGCTGCGGGGTTTGCCGGACCCGGCAGCGCGATCCAGCGCCCTGTGGACGGCAGCGACAAGCGCGCTGCGCTGAACAACCAGCGGATCATAGTGGATCATCAGGGAGCGATAGGTTGGCACCAACTCGACAACGCCGGCTGGTAGTTCGTCCGACAGCGCTGCATCAAGAGCCAGCACCCGTTCACTGATCGCGTCATCGATTGTTGAGCCGAACTCGACGACCAGGGCAGTCTCGCCAGCGTCAAGGAAGCGCGGCAGGGGCAGCGCGGTCCCTAGCATAGCGGGCTTTGGCGCAACGGTCGCTGGCGGCAATTTCATGGCGTGACCGGAGCAAAGGCTGCGAGCTGGTGGCCAGCTTCGGCGAGAGCCTGGCGCAGCCTAGCCACGATGCCAACGGCATGGGGCGTATCGCCGTGCACGCAGATGCTGTCCATGCTCAGCGGTACGAAGGTGCCATCCGTGGCGATGACGCCGCCCTGCTCGAGCATGGCCAGGACCCGGGCGGCAATCGTCGCCGCATCGTCCAGCACGGCGCCAGGCAGGCCGCGCGCTACCAGCGTCCCATCAGGGTTATAGGCTCGATCGGCAAACACTTCAGCGGCGCTGATGAGACCTTCGGCGCGGGCGCCGCGCTCGCCAGCCGTGCCCGCCAGGCTGAGGCAGACGAGCGACGGGTCGACGGCCCTGATGGCCTTGGCAATGGCGCGCGCCACGGGTTCCTCGACACTCGCGATGTTGGATAACGCGCCATGGACTTTGACATAGGTGATCCGGTGGCCAGCCAATGCCGCCATACCGCAGGCGGCGCCGACCTGATAAGCGACGATCTGTTCAATCTCATGCGGGCTCAACGGCAAGGGCCGGCGGCCGAAATGTGCGCGGTCTTCAAAGCCCGGATGCGCTCCGATGGCGACGCCCCGCGCCTTGGCCGCCTGGAAGGTCGCAAACATAATCGCCGGCTCGCCTGCATGGAAACCACACGCGACATTGGCGGAAGTTACGATGTCAAGCAAAGCCAGGTCATCGCCGATCCGGTAGGGACCGAAGCCCTCGCCAAGGTCGGCATTGAGATCGATGGTTCGTTGGCGTTGCATCGTGGCTCGGATTTGGCGTGGCTAACATGCAGGTTCACGGCGCGAATGGCTCAGACTTGACCGAACCAGGGTGCCCACGCCAATCTAACGGGTTGCTGGAAGGCTGGCGAATGATCCGTCACTGCCGGGAGCTGACGGTGATAGGATCACAACTTAAACTGAACACCAAACGTTAGGGTCCGCATGACGCGTTGGAAATCAGGTCCCGCGCCCACCGATGCCGCCACGCGCCGTGCCGCGCCGGCTGTCGTGACCTATCCGGTCGAACACCTGCCGCCGCTCGATGCTGCATTCTACGCCCGTGCCCGGCAGGCCGCGACGCTGATCGCCACGGTGCTGGTGCCGCCGCGCGATGCGCGTGCGTTCCTTGTGCCGAAAGGGCACTTCTGGCGCATCAGCAGCATTCAGGGACCGCAAGTCGGCGATCTCAACTTGTGGAACGCTCACGATCTGTCCGAGCGCTTCTTCAGTGGCAAGACCAGAGCGTTGCACGCCACCCACGTCACGGCGGGGCATCGGCTGTGGAGTTCTATGCCGAGCTTGCGACCGCTGGCGACGATTACGGCGGACACTCTCGGTTGGTACGGATTCGATGCTGACGGCGCTGGCGTTCATGACGTCATCGGCACGCGCTGCGACCCGTACACCAACCGCTTGCTGAGCGGCGGCGACTATCATCAGTGCTGCCATTCAAATCTAACGCGGGCGCTGGCGGCAGCCACGGGTCTGCCGGTCTCGGAAGCGGAGATGCACGTGCACGATGTGCTCAACGTCTTTATGTGCACTGGCTTCACCCGCGACACACATCAGTACTTTATGAAAGCCAGTCCCGTCCGGCCCGGCGACTACATTGAGTGCTTTGCAGAGATCGACTTACTCGCCGCCCTGTCGGCCTGCCCGGGCGGCGATTGCGGCGCGAGCCATTCGAGCGACGGCCAAGCTTGCTATCCCTTACAAGTGGAAATCTATCAGGTGCCTGCGGATGCGCTCAAAGGCTGGAGTGAACCGGCACGCAGCGCCTATCCACGCACCCATGGGTTGTGAAACAGCGGCTCGCGCCGGGTCCGCATCCTATTCCGGGGGGCAACATCGCTGCCGTCGAAGCGGCTGTGTACCGGCTGGAAATGGGCGCAACGCTGATTGTCATCACCTCGGAGGCCTATTCACGCCAGGCGGCGAAGGGCCGTCCGCGCATCGCCGACCTCGCGCATGTCGTGCTCGACAACGGCGGCCCTCCGGGTGATGCCAGCACCGCGTTTGACCCCGACGACCCAAGGGTTGGAGCGGTTTCCACTGTTGCTGGGGCGGCACTGATCAATGCGGCGGTCGTGGAAACGGTGGCATTGCTCCGGGCCCGCAACATCGCGCCACCCGTCAATGTTTCGGCCTATATGCCGGGTTCGGCAGCTCCCAATGCAGCGTCGGTGGCGCGCTACCAGTACAGCAATCCGCATCTTTAGCCCTCCGGCTCCTCGCTGCGGTCACGGGTACCATGAGCATGAACAATGGCGTGGGCGAGGTCGTTTGCGTGTGCGCTGTTTGGGCAAGCGCCTCAGCGGCCCTCAAGCCGCGCGACCCTGGCTTCAAGGTCCTCAAGCCGGCGCTCGGCCAGATCGAGCCGGACCTGGCCGTGCGCAGCGAGGCCGCGCGTATATGCCATGGTCTCCTGCAGCATGTCGAAACGGCTGGTGAAAGAGCGCGACTGCGCCTCGATCACGCCAGACTGCTTGCCTTGCCCGTCGCGGATCTCGCGCAGCAATTGCAGCATCAGATTGTTCGGCTCGTCCGGCATCGGCTTGACAAATCCTCAGCATGCCTTGTAAGGAACAAAGCTAGTACAACGATGCATTCCTGTCCACCTTGGATATGCTGTTATTCGCCAGTGTTGCAAGTCCACCACCACGTCTGTCGTCGCTTTTGGCAGCAGCCTGTGAACGAGCGCGTGGCGAAGCGTGACGCCGGCGCCGGCACTGCCTATACCGCTTGCGACTGCCCAATGCCGACACGGCTGGCGCTCGGAGAGATCAGGCCATGGCCACTATTACTGAGAGCGCGACGGGTAAGACGATCGCCCGGCTGATTGCACGCGAGTTGAACGTTGGCGAGGCTCAGGTCAGCGCCGCGATTGCGCTGATCGGCGAGGGCTCCACAGTGCCGTTCATTGCCCGCTACCGCAAGGAGCGGACTGGCGGCCTTGATGATACGCAGCTGCGCACCCTGGCGGAACGCCTGAGCTATCTGACTGATTTGGCCGAGCGACGCACCGTCGTGCTCAAGAACATCATCGAGCAAGGCAAGCTGACGCCGGAGCTGGAACGCGCCATCCAAGGCGCCGCAACCAAGGTGGCGCTGGAAGACATCTATGCGCCCTACAAGATCAAGCGCCGCACCAAGGCGTTGCTGGCGCGCGAGGCGGGGCTGGAACCGCTGGCCGACCGGCTGCTGCAGAATCCGGCGCTGTCGCCCGAACAGGAGGCGATGCGCTACATTGCCGTTGACAAAGGTATCACCGATGCCAAGGCGGCACTCGACGGGGCCAGGCACATCCTGATCGAGCGCATGGTCGAGCAGCCGGCACTGGTTGGCAACATCCGCGAGAAAGTCTGGAGCGGCGGCCGTCTGGCTTCCGAAATGGTCAAGGGCAAGGAGATTGAGGGCGCCAAGTTCTCGGACTATTTCAAGTTCGACGAGGCGATCAAGGACATGCCCTCGCATCGGGCACTGGCCATGCTGCGCGGCGAAAAAGAGGGCGTGCTGAAGATCGACCTTGATCTGCCGCACGACACGACGCGCCCACATCCCGCCGTCATCGCCATTATGGCGGAGTTTGCGATCGCCGATCGCGGCCGGCCGGCTGATGGCTGGTTGTCCGAGACCGCACGGCTGGCGTGGAAGGCCAAGCTGTCGCTGTCGAGCGCCACCGACCTGATTACCCGCCTCAAGGAACGCGCTGACACCGAGGCGATCCGGGTGTTCTCGCGCAACGTCAATGACCTGCTGCTGGCGGCGCCAGCTGGCCCGCGCGTTGTCATGGGGCTCGATCCGGGCATCCGCACCGGCGTCAAGCTGGCGGTGGTCGACGCCACCGGCAAGTTGCTCGACTATACGACGATCTACCCGCACGAACCGCGCTGCGACTGGCAGGGCTCGTTGGTCACCCTGGCCGGCTTGTGCCGCAAGCACGCAGTCGAATTGGTCAGCGTCGGCAACGGCACCGCCAGCCGTGAGACCGACAAGCTCGTTGCCGAGCTCAGCGCCAAGATGCCCGAACTGAAGCTCACGCGAGTGATGGTTTCGGAGGCCGGCGCCTCGGTCTACTCGGCGTCGGAACTGGCGGCCAAGGAGTTCCCCGATCTCGATGTCTCCATCCGCGGCGCCGTCTCCATCGCGCGACGGCTGCAGGACCCGCTTGCCGAACTGGTCAAGATCGAGCCAAAGGCGATCGGCGTCGGCCAGTATCAACACGACGTCGATCAGGGTGCGCTGGCCCGCTCGCTCGACGCCGTCGTGGAAGATTGCGTCAATGCCGTTGGCGTCGATGTCAACACCGCATCCGTGCCGCTGCTGGCGCGCGTCTCTGGGCTCAACGCCACGATCGCCGCCAACATTGTTACCTATCGCGACGAGAACGGGCCGTTCAAGGCGCGCACCGGCTTAAAGAAGGTGCCGCGGCTCGGCCCAAAGACCTTTGAGCAGGCAGCCGGCTTTCTGCGCATCATGGACGGCGGCAATCCGCTGGACGCCTCGGCGGTGCACCCGGAGGCCTATCCGCTGGTTGAGCGCATCGCCAAGGATACTGGGCGGCCGATTAAGAGCATCATCGGCGACAAGGCGTTCCTGGCCGGCATTGAGCCGTCGAGCTATGCCGATGCGACCTTCGGCATCCCGACCGTGACGGATATCCTTGCTGAACTGGAGAAACCGGGTCGCGATCCACGACCGCAATTCAAGACGGCGACGTTTCAGGATGGCGTCGAGAAGATCAGCGATCTGAGGCCCGGCATGCGGCTAGAGGGCGTCGTTACGAACGTCACCGCGTTCGGCGCCTTTGTCGATGTCGGCGTGCACCAGGACGGGCTCGTGCACATTTCGGAAATTGCCGACAAGTTCGTCAAGGACCCGCACGATGTGGTCAAGGCTGGCGATGTCGTTACCGTCACGGTCAAGGACATCGACGTGGTGAGGAAGCGGATTGGCCTCAGCATGAAGGCGGCACCAGAGATCGGCGGCGGGCACGCGGCGCGGCGCGGCGGCTCATCCCTTGCGGAAGTCGACCGCCCAGCGCCACCTGCGGCCCGCAGCCACACCAGCTCCGAACCTGGCGGCGAAAGTGCACTGGCCGCCGCGCTCCGACGTGCCCGCGAACGTGGATAGGTGTTGCCGCCACCGCGTGCTTGCGTAAGGACGGGGCAGCGATGTTATGTTCCCCGCGATGACCCAGTTCTTCGACGACATGCGGATTGGCGAGGAGATCGCCATTGGCGCGTACACGTTTACACAAGACGCTATCATAGCGTTTGCGCGGGAGTTTGACCCGCAGGCCTTTCACATCGACCCCGGCGCTGCGCGAGCCAGTGCCTTTGGTGGCCTGATCGCCTCGGGTTGGCACACTGCTGCCGTCTGGATGAAACTGATGGTGGTGCATCAGGCCGCCGCCGCTCGGGCGATGCTGGCGCGCGGCGAGCAACCGGCCAAGCTTGGGCCATCGCCCGGATTCCGCACCATGAAGTGGCTGGCGCCCGTACGCCCCGGCGACACCCTGAGCTACAGCATCCGCTTCGCCGCTAAGGAGGACTGGCCCAAGCGCCCCACCTGGGGCCTGCTGGTGACCGCCAACGAAGCCCGCAACCAGCACGGCGTGCTGGTGTTTCAGTTCGAAGGGCTGGTGCTGGTGGAGCGGCGGCAAGGAGTGACCGCCGCGCAAGAAGACTAATTGTTCCCGAAAGGAAGTGTGCCGATGACCCGAAATGTGATGCTGCCAAGCGGTGAAGTTGTGCCGGCTTTCGGGCTCGGCACGTGGCGGATGGGCGAGAGCGCAGCCAGCAAAGCCGCCGAGATCGCCGCACTGCGCTTTGGCCTGGACCATGGCGTGACCGTCATCGACACCGCTGAGATGTATGGCGAAGGTGGCGCCGAAAGTGTCGTTGGCGCCGCCATCGATGGCCGGCGCGACGGTCTATTCCTGGTCAGCAAGGTCTACCCGCACAACGCTTCGCGGCAGGGCGCGGTCGCAGCATGCGAGCGCAGCCTGAAGCGGCTCGGCACCGACCGGATTGACCTGTTCTTGTTGCATTGGCGCGGTGCGCATCCGCTAGTGGATACGGTTGCTGCCTTTGATCAGCTCAAGCGTGACGGCAAGATCAGGCATTGGGGCGTCAGCAATTTCGACGTTGATGATCTTGCTGAACTGGCGGCACTACCCGGTGGCGAGGCCTGTGCCGCCAATCAGGTGCTGTATCACCTGAAGGCGCGCGGCATCGAGTTCGACCTGCTGCCGGCGCAGGCCGCGCACAAGATGCCGGTGATGGCCTATTCACCGCTTGGCCAGGGCGCGCTGCTGGGCCATGCCGCCGTCAAGGCGGTCGCCACCAGTCATGGTGTGGCGCCTGCAACGGCGGCGCTCGCCTGGGTGCTGCGTCAGCCCAACGTCATGGTGATCCCGAAATCCACTCAGCCGGAGCGTATCCAAGCAAATCTTACGGCGCTGAACCTGTCGCTCAGCGCCGCCGACCTTGCCGCGCTCGACCAGGCTTTCCCGCCGCCGCGCCGCAAAGTTCCGCTGGAAACGACGTAATGCCTTCCAGCAACGGATGATCGCCTTGTAGCGCCTTGTAGGGGCGAGCTGTGGCTCGTCCGGGCGCCCACTGTGCAGCGAGCACCGGTGTCGCCAAGCAGCTTGGCGCTCCATGGCGCGCTGCTACAGGGCGCCATGCTTCCGCTCAGACCGGCGGCGGGCCGAAAATCAATACGGCGTTGAGGCCTCCGAACGCGAACGAATTGGACATGGCGTACTTGATCTTGGCATGGCGGCCCTGGTTTGGCACGTAATCGAGGTCGCATTCTGGATCGGGCTCATCGAGACCGATGGTCGGCGGCAGGTAGCCTTCCTCGATCGCCTTGACGCAGGCCACTGCCTCGACAGCGCCGCCAGCGCCGAGCAAGTGCCCGTGCATCGACTTGGTCGAGGAGATCGCCAGCTTCTTGGCGGCATCGCCGAACACGGCCTTGATGGCGCGCGTCTCGTTGACATCGTTGATCGCCGTTGCCGTGCCATGCGCGTTCAAATAGTCGATGTCTTCGGGCACCAGGCCAGCGTCCGCCATCGCCATGCGCATGGCATATTTCGGCCCCTCGATGTCTGGATTGACCATGTCTTTGGCGTCCGACGACATGCCAAAACCAACGATTTCACCAAGGATATTGGCACCGCGCGCGCGGGCGTATTCCAATTCCTCCAGCATCAGGATGCCAGCGCCCTCGCCGAGCACAGTGCCGTTGCGCTTCCTCGAGAAGGGGAAGCAGCCCTGGCCCGACAGCACACGCAGAGCCTGCCATGCTTTCATCGTGCCATAATTGACAACAGCTTCCGACGCGCCGGCAACACCCAGATCGCAAGCGCCGGAGCGGATGAACTGCACCAGCAGGCCGATCGAATGGCTGGCGGTGGCGCAGGCGCTCACGACGCCAAACGTCGGCCCCTTAAAGCCGTACTCGATGCCGACATGCGCACACGCCGAGCTGCCGATGATGCGCAGCAGCGTCAGCGGATGCGTCGCCCGCTTCTTGAGGATGAACAGGTCGCGATAGGCCTGCTCAACCGTACCGAGGCCGCCAGCGCCCGAACCAATGATGGATGCGGCGCGATAGGGATCGGCGACGGGAACCTTGAGGCCAGATTGCTTCAGCGCTTCCACTGCGGCGGCGCCGGCCAGCTGCGAGTAGCGGTCGGCGACCGGCAGCACCTTGTCTTTCAGATTGGCGAGCCGCTCTTTGGGGTCGAACCCCTTCACTTCGGCAGCGATATGAATGTACAAATCGTCCAGCGGAAAGCCCTGAATCGGGCCGACGCCGCACGTGCCGGCTTTGATGCTGGCCCAGAACTCGTCGACCGAGTTGCCAATGGGCGTGACAACACCCATGCCGGTGATGACGACGCGACGTTGCGATTTGCTCTGAGCCATTGGTCCTCTGCCGCGCGCTGCGCGTATAAATTCAGTATGCTGCCGATAGTGCCGGTCCGGGAGAGCAGTGAATGGCACATCGTCGATCGAGGTTCTGTGCGAACGGCAAGTCGCGTGCCACACTTAGGTGAGCCAACAAAATTCGGACGAGTGCCGGAATGGCACCGTCCGCTCTGTCCTCGACGACTTCACCTTCGTGGCCGGTTGCCCGTTATGCGCCAGCTGGATAGCCGATGGCAGGGCCATGCCCAAGCCGGTGAACCGATCAGGCTGCCGCGCCGGCCTTTCCCTTGCCCGCCATCAAGTCACGCACCTTCTCGACCACAGAACCGACGGTCTTGAACGCACCGACGTCTTCGGTTTCGTTAGCGTTGTAAGGAATCTCGACGCCAAACGAGTCCTCGATATCGAACACGATCATTGCCAGATCCAGCGACTCGATCTCTAGGTCCTCGAGCTTGGTTTCGAGGGCGATCGACTTGTCCGGCTTCTTCATATGCTTGCGCAGGATCTCAACGATCTTGGTCGCCACATCGTCCATGACTATCTCCCTGCCCGACGCATTTCGCCGGACGAACGTCAGATTTTACAACTAGCTAGAGCAGTCCTGCTCGGCGAGCAAGCCGTGCCCTAGCTTATAATTGCCAAAGCTGCAACTGGCGGGCCGGATCGCGTAAGCGTTAACGTACAGCCGCTCGTTAGTGTTAAAGCCACAACATCGGCGCTACAGTATCGGTCTTGAGTTCCCGCATTCGGAACATGCTGTTCGGAAGGCCACCCCACCATGACCGCAGACGCCGAAACGCCATCAACCTCCCAAGTTGCACAGTCCTTGTCTTGGTTGCAGTCCTATCCGCCCGGATTGAATTGGTCGATGCGACTGAGTGCACGCCCTGTTCCCGAGCTTCTGGAACAGGCGGCACGGCGCTTTCCCGCCAACACAGCCATCAGTTTCCTGGGACGTGATGTCGCGTACGCAAGCTTGCTGGAGCAAGTCAACCGCTTCGCCGCCGGGTTGCAGTTGCAGGGCGTCGCCAAGGGTGACCGCGTTGGCTTGTTCCTGCCGAATTGCCCGCTGTTCGTGATTGCCCATTACGGCATCCTGAAAGCCGGCGGCACGGTCGTTAACTTCAGCCCGCTTTACGCCATTGAGGAACTCGAGCACCAGATCCGCGATAGCGGCGTCGACATGATGGTGACGCTCGATCTGAAGGTGCTGTTCAACAAAATTGAGACCTTGCTCGAGCGCGGCACGCTGCGGCGAGCGATCGTCGCTGAGTTTGCCACCCAGTTGCCATTGGCCAAGTCAATGCTGTTCCGGCTGGCCAAACGCAAGGACGTCGTCAACGTCCAGAAATCGCCGGTGCGTCACCGCGTCATCGCCGCCGCAGTTTTGATGGCCAATGCTGGCGTGCCAGAGCCGGTTGCGATCGATCCGGCCAAGGATCTCGCGGTACTGCAATACACAGGCGGCACCACTGGCACACCCAAGGGTGCCATGCTGACACACGCCAACGTCTCGATCAACGCTGCGCAAATCGTCGCCTGGGCCGGCAATCTTAAAGATGGCGAAGAACGCTTTATGGGCGTGCTGCCGCTGTTTCATGTGTTTGCCATGACCGCGGTGATGAACTTCGCCATCGCCAAGGCCGGGCGCATGATCCTGGTGCCCAAGTTCGAGATCAACGAGACGCTGAAGACCATGCAGGCGCTGCGGCCCACCGTGATGCCGGGCGTGCCGACCTTGTTCAACGCCCTGCTCAACCACAAGCTGATCTCGACATTCGACTTGTCGTCACTGAAGTTCTGCATCTCCGGTGGCGCGGCCCTGCCGATGGAAGTCAAGCACCGCTTTGAGGCCAAAACCGGCGCCAAATTGGTGGAGGGCTATGGCCTGTCCGAGACCTCGCCAGTCGCCACCTGCAATCCGACGGTTGGCGCCGTGAGGGAAGGCTCCATCGGCCAGCCGCTGCCGGGCACGCGCATTTCCATTCGCGACCCCGAGAATCCGGAAACAGTTATGCCGATGGGTGAGCGTGGCGAAATCTGCATTGCGGGTCCGCAGGTGATGGCTGGCTACTGGCGCAAGCCCGAGGAGACGGCGGCGACCTTCACGGGCGAGTTCTTCCGCACCGGCGATATTGGCTACATGGACGCCGAGGGCTTCACCTTCATCGTCGACCGCATCAAGGACATGATCAACGCTTCGGGCTTTAAGGTCTATCCACGCCGGATTGAGGAAGTCATCTACGAGCACCCGGCGGTGGAGGAAGTGACGGTGATCGGCATCCCCGACATCTATCGCGGCGAAGCGCCCAAGGCCTTCGTTAAGCTGAAGACCGGTGCCAGCCTGGCCACGCCTGAGTTGTTGAGCTTCATCAAGTCGAAACTATCCAAGGCCGAGTTCCCCGCCGAGGTGGAGTTCCGCGACAGCCTGCCCAAGACCAATGTCGGCAAACTGTCGAAGAAGGAATTGAAGGCCGAGGAACTGGCCAAGCGGCAGGCGGGCGGCAGCAGCACTTGAATTAACTTAACTGACTACCAAGTTGTATGGTGATGACGGGACCGGGCCCCTCTGGCAGCGCTGCTTCAGCTAACTCCTGAAGGACGCTGTGATGTCGGACCGCATCGGGCATGTCCCGGTGTCGTGATGCTGCAGCGGATATGAATCCGCGACTTCCGAGCCAGGTGCATGCTCCTTCGCAACACAAGGAGCCCAACAATGTCTGTCCTGACATGTCCGGTTTGCACGGCAACAATGCGCGAGCAAGAACGCGGCGGCGTTACAATCGACGTGTGCTCGCAATGTCGCGGGGTCTGGTTGGACCGGGGCGAGCTGGAAAAGCTATCCACCGCCTTGACCCAGCCAGCTGACAGTCGAGCAGTGGCTTACGATCCGCGCGACGACGCCCGTGCTGGCCCACGCCAACAACACGGCCGCTTCGATGACGACGATGATGATGATGACGATCGCCGCGGCATTGGCTCAGCCGGCAGGAAACGTGGCCGCATGGGCGGGCTGCTCGATTTCTTTGACTGAAGTGAACCTTGGGGGACATGCTGGAAGCCCGCGGTCCCCCAAACGTCCGCAACGGCTGCCGCAGCGCTTTTGCCGGTGTCGCAACTCACATCCGTCGCTAGCCGAACTTGCGGATGGATTGACCGCCGCCAAGCCTGCACAGTCAAGCATGCTGGCTTCTGCAACTAATTCTACTATTGCGCCGTTTCGCTAAGCCGCCCCTCGGTTGCACCAGCACTCCGCGTGGCGAAACAGGCACTTCCCATAGCTAGATGCACAGATGACACGACCAGGTAATTTCACGGTCGCCCGAATCATGTACCGATCCAGACAGCATAGCCTTCACGGATACTAGAGCATTCAGCGACCGAATGGGATGTTGTTCCTCGTGCCCTCTTCGCCATTTCCCGCCAACCAGCGCGACAGGTGCACACATGACCAGACATACCAGAACATGGATCGCGGCAGCCGGAGCCGCCATTGCAGTCTCCGGACTTAGCCATAACGCCTTTGCTCAAGACAACACGTCCGGCACAATGCATGCGAGCGGCGTCGTTATCGATCTTGGCGTCGGCTACAGCTATCTGAAGTACGGCAAGACTGAATTGCTGAACCGGATCGACTTCCTGAACGACACCGTACTCGATGAATTGGTTGACCATGACGGCAATACCAACGGCGCCCGCATCGATTTAAGTGTGTCAGGGATCAAACTCGGCACCATCCACGGCAAGGACGCGCGGCTAGCGGTGAAGGGCTTCTACTCGCAGACCGAAAGTTCGCAGTCGAACGCTTGCGAGTTCGTCAACTTGGTGTCGGATTGCGCCATCGCTCCTCTGTACGATCCGAGTGCCGCCTTTGGCGCGTTCGATTATTCTGGTGGCTTCTTCAGTCAGTGGGTCACGAATACGTCGCACGAGGTTACGCACTGGGGCGTCAGCACTGAAGTTCGCTTCGGCGGTGGCTCCTATGTCGGCGGCGGGCTCAAGGATGAGCCAGTCTATGTGCCAAGCGAAATCGAATGGGTCGCGGGTCTCGGTCTGCGCCGGATCAAGCAGAAAGTTGAGTTCCACGGTCATGATTTTGGTCCTGACGAGGATCCCGTGACGCTGACGGAATACATCGATACCCGCTACATCGGCAGCTATTTCGGGATCAACGTCAGGAAGCAGGCCGGCCATGGCGTGATCATCGGCATTGCCGCTGATGGCGGCCTGTACGCGGCCAAGACGGACTATGAGGGACGCTACACTGCGACCCAAACGCTCTCCAATGGCACGATCGATCAGTCCTTGGAGCTGCAGGACGCCAAGCTCGCCTTTATCGGCACGGGTCGTCTGGACGTGTCAAAGAACTTCGGTAAGTTCGAAGCCGGTGTCTATGGCATCGGCGAATTCTACAGCTATGCACCGACGATTGCCCACAACAACACCGACGTTGCGAGCTTGAAGATTTTGCAGGGCAACAATGTTGGTACTAGTATTGATGACGGTAGCGCGTTTGGCTTTACCGTCGGTGGCAATGTGCGGATACCGCTGAACTGAGCTTCGACGAGCCCAATTCGCCAAACACAATGGCCACGCCGGAGACGGACGTGGCCATTGTCATTGTGCAGGGTCGTTCGCCAAAACAGGCGTTCAGTTTGCCGGCGCTGGCTTAGAGCTTGATGCCCCGGAAGACGTCACGCTGGCAGTCGTGCC
>JANNSA010000198.1:0-2619 GCA_031402115.1 Hyphomicrobiaceae bacterium
CGAGCCCGGCCAATCCTGAGCTTTCGCCACCAGATCGCCAATGAGCGGCGCAGCCGGCGGGAACGCCTGCAGGAACGCCATCATCGATTCCGCGCTCTCCTGCCGCTTGGTGGCGTAGCTGCGGCCGATCGAGACCCGCACATCGAACCGGGCCGCGCTGATGTTGTTCAGCATCTGCGCAATCCCATTCACGCCATGCGTCACATGGTTGATGCGCACGACCTCCTCGCTCTCATCCTCGCCGAGCAGCCGCACGACGCGCTCGCTGTCGTAGATTTTCGGGATCAGATCGAGCAGGATGCGCCCCGTATGCCAGAGCGAGCGCTCCAAATTGTCGGCATAGTGATAGTTCGCCGTGTCGCCCTGGCGATCACGCGCCATGATGGCTCGGCCGCTGGTTTCATTCGAGCGGGCCCCGAGCGAACTGTCGTAGATGCCCGTCGTCGCCTTCATGTCATCGGCCGCGATCTGGGCTTCCTGCATCATCGCCGCGGGCATCTCGGGCGGATGTTCGCGCATTGGACGTCCGCCGGGCACCAGCGGATCGGGCCGGTAGAGCAGGTAGGGCCGATTGCGCGTGTTGGCCGAATCCCACATGTCCTTGAACTCGCCGATCTGCGTCGGCGTGGCCATGAACGGGGCTTTCGGCGCCAGAGCGATGCTCTCGGCGCTCGCCGTCCGGTAGAAGTTGTAGAGCTGCTGGGGATCGCGCGCGAACCTGACGAGCCCATGCCGATAGGTGCGCTTTTCCAGCGGGATTTCAGCCCCGATCAACGGCACGATCGGGATGAACTTCCCCGCCCATTCCGACACCGGGACCAGCTCGGCCACGCCCGACACCAGCCGCTGCTGCACCTTGTAGGAGACCGCCGTGCGCGTGCGCTTGACCGGGATGTGGACCAGCTGTTCCTGGCCCATGCCGGTCACGTCGATGACATCGCCGTTCGCCATCAGGGCAAGCCGCTTCTGGACCTCGATGCGCTCCCAGTATTCCGCCACCCGCACGTCGTCGGCAGTCGCCCACATGAGGCTGCTCTGCCCGTAGTCCTTCCCCGCCTCGACGCCGTCGGCCGAAGCCTCCGGGTACATCTCCTCATAAGCCTTGCGCGGGATCAGCTGCGTGATGATGCACCACTGCGCGTCCGAGCGATCGGGCTCGACCGCCGCCGGGTCCCAGTAGACAGACATCGGATGCCGAATCGCTTTGATCCTGATCTCCTGGTCGAATCCGTCGTCAGGCTCTTCCGTCATCACCCGCCAGTGGCCGATGCCGCACGCGACCTGATGACCGGCCGCCGTGCCGTAGACGTGCTTCGCGCTCGACTGGTACTGGATCTGCCGCAGCAGGCCGTTGAAAATCTCCGCCATGCGCGGGTCGTTCTTGTCGTCGACCGGGCTGACCTTGATGGCGAGATCAGCCTGCTTCAAGTCGTTCACCACCTGCTGCACGAACTGCGGCAGGCGGTTGATGGTGAGCATGGGACGCCCGGCAGCCTCACGCTCGCGACGCACCTCGACCGGCCACTGATCGCCGGCGAGGAACTCGAGGTCACTCGCCGCATCCTTGCGGTTGTCGCTGTCGTGCTGGTAGCTCTCATCGAGCCTGTCCCGGACGAGCGAGACGATGTCGGATTTCATGCCGCCATCCAAGAGCCGGTCGAGGCCCGGTCGGACCAGTTGACCGCCTTCATCGGGAACGGCAGACCGCCCGGGTAGAGATCGAACATGCGGCTCAGGCTGTCGAGCATGTCGTCATGCAGGCCGACCGGGAATGCCTTGTATTCCTCCTCGATGAACGTCGTGACGAGATCAGCCACGCGGCCCTGATAGTCCGTCCGGTGCAGCGTGCGGGGCAGCCAGATGCGGCCCTGCTCGAAGAACGGTGCGAGCCGCTTGATCCGGTCGGGCTTCGGCATCGGGCCGCCCAGCTCCGTGATCGGGAACCGGTAGTTCCGGGCCTCCATCTCGGAGCGCATGAACTCGGTGTCGACCATCATGCCATACTTTTCGTAGCCGACTTCGCGGGGATGCCATTTGCGGTGCAGCTCAAACAGCGCATCCGCCCGCTGCCGGAGGTTGAGACGGTCACGCAGCGCATCCAGCACGTAGATGTTCTGGTCGCCATTGAAGCCGATCACCCACATGGCCGTGTAGTCGGAGCCGCGCTTCTTCTCATTGGCCGCATCGACCAGGATGCAGAGGTTGACCCCATCCGGGCTGGTTTTTTCGTACTTGCGAATCCAGTCGTCCTTGAAGCCGTGCGTCTCATCCGCGGTCGGGTTCTGGAGCATCTGGCAACTGAACGTGTACGGGCCCATCTCTCGCCGCTTCTCAGCCAGTCGCTCAGCCGACAGCAGCACGGGCTCGCCGGTCATGGACCCGTCGTCAGTCGCCGTGTGGACACGAGCGCTCACGCCACGCTCCATGATGGTCCGGTAGGTGTCATTGAAATGGTATCGTGTCCCAATGTAGCGGGTCGCGCCGCCGTCGCTCGTCAGGTTGCGGGAAAGCTCCCAGGCTTCTGTCACCTTGGCGATCATGTCCGGCGAGGTCACGCTCTCGCGCGTCACCACGTCGTCGTAGACCATCAGCTTGTAGTGCTTCGAGGTCGGCTGGCCA
>JANNSA010000199.1:0-1839 GCA_031402115.1 Hyphomicrobiaceae bacterium
GCCAGCTTCCAGTTCAGGATGTCGTGGTTGCCCCAGCCGCCTCCCGTGCCGCTGGTGAAGCCGACGAAAGCATCGGTGGTGCCCAGGATCGCAGCAATGTCGATCGCGTAGTCGTCGATGAGGGTGATGGCGGCTGCCGAACCGTCCTGCACCGTCACGTCCAGCAGCGCGCCGTCGTAGCTGATGACCACCGTCCACACGTTGCCGTTGGACATGCAGCCGGCAGCGGTGTGCGGCGTGGCAGCGCCGAAATCGCAGCTTACCTTGCCGTAGGGGTTGGCGCGGATAACGCTGTCGATGTCGCCGTTGGTGTCGACGCCGACATGGTTGCTGGAAGCGCCGTCGATGCCACCATTGTCGAAGGTGTCGAACTCGATCGCCACGCTGTTGAGCACGCCCAGATAGCCAAGACCGCCGCCGCCGGAGCCCAAGCCGCCGACGCCCTTTGACACCACGAACGTCAGCCCATCGGCTGGGTTGATGCCGCCGGAATCGGTGATGCGGAACTGGAACTGGGTGCTGAAGGTCGCGCTGGCGCCAAGTGTGATCGCCGAGGTGCTGTAACCGGCGCCGGCCTTGCTCCCGACTGCCGGCGTCACGCGCAGGTCGGTGCCGCTCTCGGCGGTGTCGCCGACGCAGGTCAGCGCAGCGGTGCCGCACAAGCCGGCAAAGCTGCTGTAGTCAAAGACGAGGGCTGCGTTTGCGGCGCCGCCGAGCAAGGCGGTGCAGGCCAGGGTTGCGCTGGCGCACCGGCGGCTGATCGGACCAAGCTTTGAAGTCATCTGAAGCTCCGGGGTTCTTGAACACTCACGCGCGAAGCGCGTCACTGGCCGTAACCGTGCAATTTCTGTTCCTGGCTTGGCCGGAGCTGCAAAAACAAGGACTTGGAACGGTTTCGGCAAGCAGCGCGGGTAAGGAGTGTCAACAAATCCGACGCCCTGCGACAGCTCGCGGGCTGCATGGCGGGCGCCCGGACCCATGGCTCAAACCGGCCACGGCAGCAGCGGCCGGCGCAAGGTCTCCCAGGCGCGCGCCAGCCGCAGCACGCCCAGGTCGTCGTGCCGGCGGCCGATGATCTGCAGTCCGATCGGCAGGCCGGCGGCGGTGTGGGCGCAGGGCACGCTCAGCGCCGGCTGTTCGCTCATGTTGAAGGGCAGCGTGAAAGCGATGTGCTCCATCGCCCGCTCGGGATCGTTGGTCGGCATCGCCCATTCGGCGGCAAACGCCGAGACCGGCGCCACCGGCGAGATCACGAAGTCGAAGGCGTGGCAAGCCGCCACCGCCGCGTCGCGCAGCGCCGCGAACTGGCTGTAGCCGTGGAACAGCTGCACCGCGCTGATGCCCGCGGCGGCGGCGACCCAATCGCGGATGAAAGGCAGCACACGCGCGCGGCGTTCGGGCGGCAGCGCCTGGATGTCGAGCCAGGAGCGCGTGCGCCAGAAGAGATTGATACCGTCGGCCATCTCGCGCGTGGTGAAGGCCGGCAGCGGCTGGACGTGGGCGCCAGCGGCCTGCAGGCGATGCGCCGCGTCCTGCACGGCGGCAGCGATGTCGGCATCAACGGGCAGGCCCCAGCCGGCGTCAGGCAAAAGCCCGATGCGCAGGCCGCGCACGGCGTCGGCGTCGCCGAGGTCCAGCCAGTTCAGGGCCTGGTAGGGCAGCCTGGTCGCGTCGCGATCGTCGGGCAGGCTCAACACCGACATCAGCGCCGCTGCGTCGGCCACCGTGCGCGTCATCGGCCCGGCGACGCGGCCCAGGTAGGGCGGCCTGATCGGCACGCGGCCGGCGCTGGGCTTGAGGCCGACCACGCCGCACCAGGCTGCGGGCAGCCGGATCGAG
>JANNSA010000200.1:0-8891 GCA_031402115.1 Hyphomicrobiaceae bacterium
CCTGCACGCGCCGCAATCGCCAAATAAGGCTGGCTATTCTCTCGACCAGTTGGTTCTCCAGCGCACCCTCGGGCCTTATTGAACCGAACATGGCATGGCGCAACCCTTCGAACTCGTTTACATCTTCGCCTGGCAGCATGGCGTGCGGGGCGGTCAATCCATGCTTGATGGCATTCATGCTGCTGCGTGCCCTGCCGGCAAGCGAGCGCGGCCCGGTACTCATCAGGGCATTCCGCTGGTTCGCGGCCTTCTGCAGTTCAGTCGCCATGGGCAAATCCTCCAGATCCAACGAGCACAACTAGCAAGGCCTGTGCCAATCAGCTGCCTCTCAATAACGCTGGAGCAATTGCCGAAACCGGGTCAGCAACAGTTGGAGGGTTATCATATTGTTATAAAGAGGTATTTTTTTGGTGTTGTGGTTGGGTGCCAACCGTGGGCGGGACGGTATCAGTCCGCGGCGGTCAACCAGTTCTCGACCGTCAGGCCGGAAACCCGCATGAACTCCCCTAAATTGTCCGTAACGAGAATTAGCCCCAACGCACGAGCGTGTGCCGCAATCAAAAGGTCGTTGGGGCCAATCGGAGTGCCGGCGCGAGCGAGTTGGTGACGGATCTCGCCTTAGTATTCGTCAGCTGGCGGCTCGCAGGCGATGATGGGGAGTTCATCGAGGATCCGGCACACATTGGTAGTCAACCGGCTTTGGGTGGTCGCGGCGGCGATTTTGGCAAGCCCGAACGTGATCTCTGCGGGCACAATAATACTCGTCGTAACATTGTCGCTTCCCACCAACGCGATGCGCCGTGCAATTTGCCCATGCGGATTGTGCGCCAAGTCGGGGATGATGTTGGTGTCCAGAAGGTAGCGCACGGGTCACCGGTTGACGTCGTCGAGGGACTGCAGCCCGTCGTCGACATCCGGGAAGCAATCGTCAACCGGCTTGAGCCCGAATATGACGTCGAGCAATCGTGTCCGATTCTTGGCAGCCAATGGGGCCGCTCACGTCGTTGCCCGAGAATAGCGGCCGAAGCGCCTTTTTGGGCATTCGCCTACTTCTTTAGCTTCGATGTTGGCCCCAGTGACGACCGGCGCGCTCCGGCTCCCTTGGCAAGGTCAATCACGCGCGCCAGTTCACTGCGCTCAGCGTCGGATAGACGTTGCACGCCGGCATCGAGTTTTTCGCGCCAGCGGGGGCCGACGTTCCAGGCTTCCAGCCACGCCTCGCCGAGTTCGAACGGACGACGCTTCGCGGTCGCAAGGATGAGCGTGCCGGCTTGCACGATGTCCTTCCGCGCCTTGACCTGATCGCGGCGCTCGACGGCGACTATGATCTTGTGAATGGCGTAGCGCTCGGCGCGCGGGATCGTCACGGGGATACCACCACCGAACAGCATGACGGAGCGCTCGGGCCGGTGGATCAGGAATTCCAAGTGCCGCAGCGGCTGCGCGCCTGCGCCCGCCAGCGATTTCATCTTGGCCGGTTTGCCCTGATGGTTGTCGCTGCCCCGGTTCGGGGTGAGGAACTCGACCTTGTAGCCGGTCTTGGTGCGGTAGCGGGAGGTGACGAACGGGTCGTTGACGTCCGGCACTTCCTTGAAAGTTGGATCTATGGCCTGCAGCACCTTGAGCGGATGCTCCATGCTCTCGCCGATGTTCTCGGATACGCCCCAGAACTGCGCGAAGTCGGCGTCGTCAGTGCGGACAGAAGCTGCTGTCAATCTGATGCCGACGGCGCCCGCATAGCACTGGTAGGCGAGCGAACCGACCAGCACGCCCCGCAGCCGGAAGAAACCCGCCTTCCACAATGCCTCGACGACGCTGCCCGCCATCGCGTCCGGCGCCGGCAGTCGCGTTGCAATGAGTGCGCGAACCATCTCGCGGCGCTGTCGGTAGTCCGACTTGATGTCGGAGAATCGATTGACGCGATCGGTGATGCTGTTGTCCTTGACGGGGCCGACGTAGCGCTCGTGCTTGGTGCCGCCCGCATCCCACCGGTAGTACCAGTAGTATCGCGTGTCACGGCGGCGGCGAACGAAGCTGCCCTGCTCCTGGAACGTGTCGTCGAATGCACCGTCCAGGCAGCGCTGGAGCAGCTCGGCGAACATGCTTTGCGAGGAGACCGATATTTCGTCCATTGCGGGGCCCTGATCATTTGCCACCGGAATCAAAAACAGGTGGCACAAAGTACCATACCTGACGTGCCACCGATCCGCAAATCCGGTGGCATTAACTGAGCGTGAAACGCCGACACAGGCGGCCGCCGCACAGCCCACAGCTCGGCAAGCGTCGGCAAAATCACGATCGATGGTGAGCAGCAACTCGTGGTATCTGCTTTCGGTCAGCAGGGTTGCGTACAAAGATGACGTTCTCCTCGATAGGAAGGTTGATCCCGATGGCTAAGCCCGGACGCAACGATCGCTGTTCCTGCGGTAGCGGCAATAAATACAAAGCGTGTTGCTTGACGAAAGACGAGGCAGTCGAGCGTGAGCAGCACTCCATGGCTCAGTTTGGTGGTGACGAGCGCGCCGTGCAGAAGCACCAGAGCCAGGTGCGCATGGCAATGCTCGCCAAGTTGGCTGGAGCCGAGGATCCTGCCGACGATGCCGATGAACTGATGGACACGTCCAACGCCGTGGTCGATCTTGTCCACGCCAGCAAGCTTGCCGAGGCGGAGATCGCCGCCCGCGACCTGCTGTTGCGCTACCCACAAGTGCCTGATGGCTGGGGCCGGCTCGGCATGGTACACGAAATGCGCGGTGAGAACTGCCAAGCCGCCGACTGCTACCGCAACGTGATCGCGTTCCTCGACCAGAACCCCGATTACTCCGCCCCCGGTTTCAAGGACGAGTTCTCTGCGCGTGTCGCCAAGCTCGATCCACCAGTCGCCGGTTGATCCCGCCCTGCACCGATCGATGATCGAGCCGCAACCGTCATCTCGCTATGCACCGATGCGCAGGTAAAACGATTGGCGGTCCACAAACGAGCCCAGCCGCCAACCTCCCCGCACTCGATCTCAGCAAACGTGAGATGCGGCCGTCCGAACTGACCTTAATCAGGTGGCGTTCAATTGATAATCGAGGTGGCTCCTGCGGATTGCGCGCCGGATCCGAGATGATGTTGGTGTCCAGCAGGCAGCGGACGGGGGCGCAGGCTAACGTCGTCAAGGGGGCTCAAGCTCATCGTCGCCATCCAGGAAGGTTCCTTCAACCGGCTTGAGGTGCGGCAGGTAGACGATTGCACCCGTCGACGCCTCGCGGATAACGGATCAGCGGTTGGCAAGAACGGTGATGTCCCGGGATTCGATCAGGCGCTGGTCGGGCCCACACCATTCACGGCAAGGACGCCGTCGTTGTCGTGAGGTGATCAAACAGATTGATGCGCGAATGCGGCCGGTTCGCTGCGGTTCTCTCCGTGCTGCTCTCATCTCCCGCCCTGTGCACGAGCTTGACAGCGAGCTAACATGTTTGCTAGCTTAGCTCGACTTAGCTGATATGAAGATAAGAGTGCTTTGATGCCAACCGTCAACATGTTCGAGGCTAAATCCAACCTCTCCAAGTTGGTCGAGGCCGTTGAGACCGGTGCCGAAGCGGAGATCGTCATCGCGCGCAACGGCCGGCCGGTCGCGCGCTTGGTATCCATCCGTCCGGCTCCAGCAGGACAGCGGATAGGCATTGCGCGGGGCGCCTTTGTCGTGCCGGATTCCATCGACGCCGCGAGCGATGAGATCGAGCAGCTATTTCGCGGCTCTGTCGAGTGAGGCTGCTGCTCGACACGCACATTGCGCTCTGGGCGATCACTGCCGACCCCAGACTGCCGCGGCAGGCAGAGGACCTCATCGCAGACCCGGGCAATGTCGTCGTCGTAAGTGCGGCAAGCGTCTGGGAGATCTCGATCAGGTATGCCCTCGCGCGCGGGCTGCCCACCGACATGCCGGTCTCCGGGCCAGACGCGTTAGCCTATTTCAAAGCGGCCGGCTACGACCTACTTGCTGTGACGGCTGAGCACGCGGCCGCCGTCGCAACTCTTTCCCCCCTGCATCGCGACCCGTTCGATCGCATCATTGTGGCGCAGGCGCTGCATGAGCCGCTGCGGCTCGTCACGCACGATGCGAACGTCAAAGCCTACAGTGACAGTATTCTTCTGGTCTGAGTTCGAGCAAGGCGAACCGTAGCAGCGTGCGGCCCCTACGAGCTTGCGAGCGACAGACAGCCCTCTGTATCATCGGGGGTGCGACGCTTTGGGGTAATGAAAGACAAAAATGACCAACTACGCGGTTGCGACAAGCCACGTAACGCTGGAGCGGATCAAAGCTCGCACGGCGATGGCAGGTGTCATCGGGCTTGGTTATGTCGGCCTTCCGCTCGTTGTGGCGATTGCCAAAGCCGGCATGAAGACGATCGGCTTCGACGTCGATCAGGCAAAGCCGCCGTTACTCAATTCCGGACGGTCATACATCGATGCAGTCAGCAGCGAAGATCTTGCGTCGCTGGTCGCTGCCGGCCAGTTTATCGCAACCACCGACATGAGCCAGCTCGCATTATGCGACATCATCGTAATCTGCGTGCCAACGCCGCTGACCCGTCAGCGCGAGCCCGACATGTATTATATTGAAGCGACCTGCCAGACGATTGCCCAGAGCTTGCGACCTGGCCAATTGGTCGTACTCGAGTCGACCATCTATCCCGGCACCACGAATGAAGTCGTCAGACCGATCCTCGAAGCGGGCGGCCTCAAATCTGGTAAGGACTTTTTTCTCGGCTTCTCGCCCGAGCGCGAGGATCCCGGCAATCGCGATTTCGAGACCGTGACTATTCCGAAGGTGGTGGCGTGCGACGGCGAAGTGGCGCAGCGGCTGATGGTTGCCTTCTACGGCGCGGTAGCGCGGCAAGTAGTGCCGGCTTCCTCGCCCGTCGTGGCTGAAGGGTGAAAATCACCGAGAACATTTTCCGGGCCGTGAACATCGCCCTCGTGAACGAACTCAAGTTCGTCCACGACGCTATGGGCACTGATGTCTGGGAAATGATCGAGGCGGCCAAGACCAAGCCGTTCGGCTTCTTGCCGTTCTATCCCGGTCCCGGCGGCCACTGCATCCCGATCGATCCGTTCTATCTCACCTGGAAGTCGCGCGAGTTCGAACCCGCTTCATAGAATGCGCCGGCGAGATCAACACCTCGATGCCGCATTACGTGGTCGGGCGGCTTGAGGAGGCGCTCGACACGCACATCGGCATTGCGCTCGGCCGTGCGTGCATTTTGATGATCGGCCCCTCCTACAAGAAGAACGCGTCCGATATTCGCGAGAGCCCGTCGTTCAAGCTGATGGAGCTGATCGAGAAGCGCGGCGCCCGCTGCGACTATCTTGATCCGCAATTGCCAATTGCGCGCCAAGTTCAGCGCACCACCTCCACCCCGCCGGACGATCGCCCCCCCCCCCGATATCGCCCAAAGGTGACTATTTGGCCGCGAACGTCGCCTTGTAGGCGGCCTCGATCTTCGTGATCTCGGACGGCGCGAGTTTAGCGAACTCGTGCTCGCGGGCGCGCTTTGAGAACGCACCGGCGTTCTGACGCAGAAACCGGAAGAGGAGGTCGATGGTGCGATCGGGCATGTCGGCAATTGCTTCGACGCTCGCCCGGAAGGCGTCATAGCGGCGCAGATAGTCGGCCTCTTCGGGGAGATCCTTCTCGACCGTCTGCTGCACACAGGCATACAGGAATTCTGCCTGCGGCGTCGCGTCGAAGTAACGGTAGAAATCACTCGTATCATTAATCACTTCGACATTGCCGGCACTGGTCGGGCGCCATTCCACGAGAGGGAGCACGCGGTGCGAGTAACTCTCCAGTACGGCGCGGTAGTCGTCGATGCGGGCGAGGATGGTGGCCGAGACCGGAAAGACGATACCCTGGGGGTTGAAGCCGCGAGCGGCCAGAACGTGATGGATGAGATAGCGGTGAAGGCGGCCGTTACCGTCTTCGAAGGGGTGGATGAAGACGAAGCCGAAGGCAAGCACGGCAGCAGCTATGACGGGATCGAGATCGCGGGCCTTGTCGCGATCGAACGCGATCATCCCATCCATCAGGGAGGACAAATCCTCCGGCCTTGCGCTGATATGGTCTGGGATCGGCGCGCGGGTATAGCGGTCATGCTCGCCGATGAAGCCACCGACCCGCCGCAAGCCCATGTCGACAAATCGCGAATCGCCGATGACGATCTGCTGCAGACGCAGTAGCTCGTCCAGATCGATGGGCTTGCGCCCGGCCTGGCCGATGGCGCGCCCCCATCGCTGCACGCGATCCTGGGGCGGGTCCTCGCCCTCGATGACATAGCTGGCGCGGGAATCCTTGAGCAGGAGGAATGCGGCGGTGCGTGCCAGCAGGTCGGCGGGCACATCGGCGGCGATTTGCCTAGCGCGATCGGCGAGACCCAGGGCTGCCAGTGCTTCGAGGCGGACGCTGCGTTTGACGAGGGGACAGAACGCCGGCGTTCCGGGCAGATTGTTGCGGACCCGGTGGCGTGGCGAATTCTGCGGCTGGCCCGGCCATTGCTGCGTCGGGTCGAGGGCGTCGATATAACTGCCTTTCTTCAAGTCCGGGAAATCAAGCCGCGTGGCGAGGAGCCATTCGTAGAGGAACCAGATCCGGCGGGCGTAGCCGCTGGTCGGCTGGTTGCGGGCGAACGTCGCGATGGGTGCAGGGCCGGTCGCCTGAAACAACCGCTTTAGGACCGCGAGATCGAGACCTTCGTATTTGAGGGCGAAGGTCAGGTGACCGCCTGGTGTCGGATCGGGTGCGTAGCGTGGTGTGAACAGGCGCCAGCCGTCCTGTTCGAAATTCTTGTGGCGGGTGCCAATGGCGCACAGGGCGAGGGGGATCGGTACCTGCAGGCGATAGGCATCGATCAGGGCCGAATAGCCGACCGGCGTCGCCGGTTCGGGCAGGCGCTGATCGTGAAAAACCGTGACCCGTCCCGAGAAACGATGATCTGCGTCACCTGCCATGAAAAACAATACCACGCCGTGCGATTTTATGTCCGGGTGAACCGTATCATGAAATTTGGTGACGAACTATGAAAATTCATGATTTTATAGCCATAATTACGAAAAACACGTCTGAAGTTCCGAGGCTGCTTTGTTTGCGGCCATGCGGCCCGTGTCATATCCGTCGGCGGAGGTCATCAGCTTTATCGAGTTCGAGGAGGATAACGCGGCCGTCGAGCGGGACGGCGTCGAGGACGACGGTCAGGCTGGAACAGATATCATTAGGATATCCGCTTAGTGCCGGTTGAGAGATCCATTGGCGCGTTCGTTTGACCGCGTCAGGTTACCGCAAGAGCGACAAGTAAGCGGTGGCGAGCCTATAGGAGCGGTTCTTGCGGGCGGCGCTCCGGTATTCGAGGAAGCCGGAGGCGATCCACTCGCGCGCCAGGCCGACGATCGTGCGATGCGAAAGCCGAAGATGCTCGGCGATTTCGGCCGCGGTCACCGAGCCCTTGTCGCGCAGCAGCGTCAGCAACCGCCGTTGGTGCGGATCGAGATCGCGCAACGACACGGCGGCATCCTGGGCGGTCGGTGACTGCGCACGCGTTGCGGCACCACGAACCTTGGCGAAGGCCTCCGCCATTCCGGCGCAGAAGTAAGCCACGAAGGCGGTGAGGTCGGCTCCAGCACGCCCCTCGTAGTAATTGCGGCCGGGCCCCACGGTCAGCGCCTTGTAGTAGGCGTCGAGATCACGGGCGTAGTGCTCGTCGAGCGAATAAATACCCCTCAGGCCATAGCCAGACTTGTGCAGGATGAGGGTGGTCAGTAGGCGTGCGGTGCGGCCATTGCCATCGAGATAGGGATGGATGGTGGCGAACTGGTAGTGGGCGAGACCGGCGACGATCGGCATTGGCAGGTCACCCTTCTCCAATTCCACGTTGATCCAGCGCACCAGATCCTTCATCAGCGCCGCAATGTCTTTGGGCTCCGGCGGCAAATAGACGATGGCGCCGGTCGAGGCCTCGCGGATCACGTTCTGCGCCACGCGGTAGGGAGTGCCGCGATTGCGCCCGGTCATGACCAGACCATGCAGGCGCTTGATCTGATCTTCGCTGATTGCGCCAGGCTGGTCGGCGAGATGTTCCATCATCGCCAGCGCCGCGAAGTGTTGTTTGACCTCGGTTTCGTCGCGCTCGCGGCCGGGGAAGCGGGCACCGGCCAACGCCTCGCGCACTTCAGGGAGCGTCAGGCGGTTGCCCTCGATCTGCGTCGAGTAGTGGGTGGTCGCCAGACGCGCCGTCTCGCGTAAGGATTTGAGGACCGTGACATCAATGGGCAAATCGACGATTGACTGGCGCACCGCCTCGATCTGCATGAGGGCGCGCGAGGTGGCGGGCGCGATGCGGTAGACCGGTTCGAACATCCGGCAAGGTTACCATTACCGCCGATAAATGTCAGTTATTTGTCTGTTAAAATGCCGATAAGGCACGCAAGATGGGCGATGCCTCGCCACGCAGTGCCGAGCTTCGAAGGCCGCCGCATCCTCCCGGGCCAGCTCGACCAGCCAGCACGACCAGCCAGCTCGACCAGATTGGCGGTCGGGCCATGCCGCAGCGGATTGCCGCGTTCGGTGCGGGTGCCCGTACTCAATCCGGCATTGAGACGGTTGGTGTGGATCTGCCGATTGGTGGCTATTCCCCCGGTCCGCCCGCATCGGGACATCCCCATCTCCCGGTTCATGGTTATGGCGCGGCATCATCCAGCAACCCATGCGCCGGCACCGCGGTCGATACTTTCATCCCCTCCGTTGAAACGAGGATCGCGCTTTGATAGCTCGAGTGATCAAGCACATCACAAATGTTGGCCGTGCCAGCATCACGGTCAAAGCCAAACGGTTTCGCCGCCCGCTATGGCGGGTC